>DAOORG010000147.1:0-6325 GCA_035389165.1 Chitinophagales bacterium | reverse complement strand
CACATACCGTAGTATCACTTGCCGTGAAGCTTGCTGTCGCTGTTGGGGTTGTGTTGCAAGATGGCGGTAAATTAAATGCAGCAGTTTGATCATTACAATTATTAGAAGAGCCTTGTAATGCACTAAAACCCATCCCTCGACGTGCAAATGTACTCCAAATTAAACATGTATTTGCTTTGTTAAATAATATAGAATCTGCTTTTAAAATTCCGTCTCTTACATTGATATAACCTGGAGAACAACCTTGTAGTGTTAAACCTTTTGTAACTAAAGATATTGCTTTTGAATTTCCTGATGTTCCTGATGTTCCTAGATACAAATTAGAGTTATAACCATAAACATCAATTAAATTCCAATATAAATCCCAAAGTGTTACCGCTAAAAGTTCTCCTAAAACATGAACTTGTGCAGAATTAGGAACATATCCAGTTATTTCACCGGCACTATTAGTTATTGGTGTTTCAGGCATAGTCGCTACATCAGCATATGTCCATGGATTAACTGCCATATCTGTAGTATATTGATATGTACGAATACCTGAGCCTGTAGTTGCTTCGCTATTTGTAAACGTACCGATTCCTCTTGGAGTATTTCTTGTATCACCAGCCTTGTGTGTTAGTGCTAAAGTAAAGAAATCACTCCAACCTTCACCTCCCTGCTCTAAGTTAGATAAACAATTACTACCTGAACCTGTAAGCCTATTTGATATACCGTGGCCATATTCATGAATCACCACACCATTGTCTAGTGCTCCATTTATATTAACAACTGTAACATTATCACATTCATTTGGGTCGTTATTATAAAGTGTAACATTCAAACCATTATTAATATTATTTTTCAGAATATCACCAACAGATTTAGTAACCAACATTGATGGAATTGTAATAGCATCAACACCTGTAAAAGACATGGCACCTATTAAACTATCAACTCTGTTGCAGATAATTACACCAATTGCACCAGATTGCTGACATTTTAAAACTTTACTATAAAATGAACAATCATTTCTATCAACGATTGCAATTTTTCCATTTATTTGAGAAGCATTAATTATTGGACTACATGCATAAGTTGGATTTACAGAACCATCATTAACAATAGCACAAGTTCCAGTTACATTATAATTACATGGCCCAAACTGTGCGCGTGCAGTTTCAGTCACTGTATCTTTTATTGATTGTGGTGCATTAATAATTAGTAATGGTCTGTCAAGTGGAGCATCAAACATATACATTTGCATTCTTCCAGACGAACCATCTGTGCCTGAAGAAAAATTAGCATTATTTGTGCCAGAACCATCGAGTGCCTCTGCTTTAACAAAATCGTTTGCTACACCTCCTCGTCCATAATTGTTTCTTTGAAAATTTCTAGTTGACTCAATAAAACCAAATTTGTACATTATATCATGAACAATATTACATGTGTAAAATAATTGAGTTACAACAGCTTTGTAGTTATTGTTGGTAACTGTAGTACCAAATGTATCAGTTCTTTGTGTTAAATCTAATGGAAAATTAAAGTTTAACGAAGCACCGCCATCAGGTCGTGGATATTGAGCATCAGGAGCATTGTTATTGATAGAAGGTGTGATTATTTTATCAACGTAGGCATCTACATTATTACCAGTAGTTAAATTACTTTCAGCACCAGCTGCACCATTCGTATCATGCCAGCCATAAGGAGAAGCAACGACATCAAATGGATTAGAAATTATTTGTCTTGAATCAAATGATGGTGCTTCAACGAAATATGGAAAAACATTATAAGAACTAGTTTCTGATATGATTGCATCAGTGTTGTTAGTATTGTCTAATCTGTCGTTGTTATTATTGTTTGAATTATTATTTCTGAATCTAATAGTATTAGGTGGTAAAATGGAATCACCAAGTGCTTTTTTTATAATTTCTGATTTCGATAATTGATTTTCAAATTGGCAATGAATAACATTATCAATTTTATTAATTAATTCTCCTGTAACACCATCTATATGGTATGAAAACGAATTCGAATGATCATCATTTTCTAATGTTACTTCGTAGCCTATTCTTAGTTTGTCTTTTGTTTCATCGTAAAAATAAAACTTTCTAACCTTTACTGGGTCATTTGTTAATCCAGCTAATGGTTCAAAAACAAAATAACCATTTTCAATTTTATTTTTTTTATTTACTGTACCATTCCACTTATTTTCTGACATTAATTTAGCAGATATCATTACAGAATTAGTCATGTTAATTCTATAATCTAGAGAATTAATTTTTTCATCAACTTTATCGATAAACTTACCTGAAGAATGAACTACCTGTCCGTCTTTGTTTATATGAATACCGATTATTACATTGTACAAATAAATATTATTTGTAGATTGTTGTATCCAAACATGTGTTAATTCAATATCGTCAACAATTTTGTCTACAACTTTTAATTTACTTATCTCTTTTGTTTCTATATTAAATTGGTCGTTATTCTTTTTAATATAGTCAAATGCAATTTCTTGAAAATCTTTAGAGAAAATATTGAAAATTGGAATAAACAATAAACTCAGTAATGTAATTTTTTTGATCATCTTATTTTGGCTTTAATACTGTAAAAATAGCAATTAATTAAAATTAACCAAAAATATGTTAGCTGTCAACCAAAAATTAACCTATTAGAAATATTCGGAATTTGTTGATAATAAAGAGATTACAATTGGTGATTGATTCAACAAAGCAAATCTTTAAAAAAATGGAATAAGATACAACAAGCTAATAACTAAGTAATTATAAATAGTTATAAAACTACATTTATTATTCTCCCTTGCACTACAATAAACTTCTTTGGTGGATTTCCTTCCATAAATTTGTTGACTTTTTCATCTGCAAGCACCAATTTTTGGATTTCATCTTGTGGCATATCCAAAGGAATTTCAATATTGGCTCTGTGTTTTCCGTTGATTTGAATTGGATAATTAAACGCAGATTCTACCAAATATTGATCGTCGTGTTTTGGAAAAACTGCATCAACCACTGAATTATCGTTGCCTAAATTTGACCATAAAACTTCTGCTGTATGTGGTGCAAATGGTGCTATTAATTTTACAAATTCAATTAATGTAGATTTTGAAACCGTTTTTAATTTTGCTAACTCATTAACACCAATCATAAATGTAGAAACGCAAGTATTGAAACCTAAACGTTCAATATCTTCATTTATTTTTTTGATGGTTTTGTGTAAGATTTTTAATTCATCCGGTGTTGGTTCGGCCTCTATATTTTTAGCATTTCCTAAATCATCATAAAATAAGCGCCAAAATTTACGGATGAAATTCGCCACACCTGAAATACCATTGGTGTCCCAGGGTTTTGCCGTATCTATTGGACCTAAGAACATTTCGTACATACGGAACGTATCTGCGCCGTATTGCTCAATGATTTGGTCCGGATTGACTACATTGAATTTTGACTTAGACATTTTTTCTACTTCGCTTCCGCAGTAGTAATTGTCATCTTCTTCAGTAATGAAAATTGCATCTTTATAATTATGATCTTCTTCTTTTAGTTTCTCAAAATCGAGAATATCGTTTTTGACATATTTTATGTCAACGTGCAAAGGAAGAAAACCAGATTGAGCTAATTTTGTAGAAAAAACGAGCCTTGTTTTAAAACCAGTTTCTTTGAAATAAATTGCTTCAATATTTTCTCTTAATTCTTGAGGCAAATCACCTTTTGCTATAATTTCATCTTTCATTCTTAGAGAAATATAGATATCATACCATTTGTGTTTGTCAAAATCAGTAATATCTAAATAACCAAGTGAAATCCTATAAACAAATTTACTCACACCTTGTATCATTCCTTGATTCACCATTTTCTTAAACGGTTCTTCAGTGCTTACTTTGCCTATATCTTTTAAAAACTTATGCCAGAAACGTGAGTATAATAAATGTCCAACAGCATGCTCAGAACCACCTACATAAAAATCTACATTTTGCCAGTATTCCTGTGCTGCTTTACTTACTAATTCTTCTGAATTATCTGGATCCATATAACGCAGGAAATACCAGGAACTGCCTGCATAACCTGGCATCGTATCGGTTTCCATGCGTGTGCCTTCGCCATGTTGTGTTACCCATTCTGTAGCTGTAGCCAATGGACTTTCGCCTGTTCCTGTCGGTTTGTAAGAATCAACATTTGGTAAAATTACCGGCAATTTATCTTCTGCAACCGTGTGAATAATTCCATCTTTATCGTAATAAATTGGAAACGGCTCGCCCCAATATCTTTGACGAGAATAACCTGCATCACGCATGCGGAAATTCACTTTGCCATAACCTAATTTCTTTTCTTCCAATTTCTGAATTAACAAAGCTGTTGCTTCTTTATAATGCATGCCATTGATAAAATCAGAATTGATGTATTTGCCTTCTTTGGTGGCGTCTGCTTCGTTCTCTATATTTTGTTGTGCATCTAAAATTGGAATAATAGGCAAGTCAAATTTCTTAGCAAATAAATAATCACGTTGATCGCCGGAAGGTACTGCCATTACCGCACCGGTTCCATAACCAGCCAACACATAATCTGCAATAAAAACAGGTACTTCCTGCTGTGTAAACGGATGCAACACATACGCACCCGTGAATTGTCCTGACACTACTTTTTCTGCTTGTCGCTCGATATCCGATTTAGAAGCACATACTTTTTTATATTCTTCTACAGCTGCAGTAAATTCAGGTGTGGTGATTTGATTGACTAAATCGTGTTCCGGCGCAATTACTAAAAACGATACTCCAAAAATGGTATCTACTCTTGTGGTAAAAACTTCTATTTTATTATTGTGATTTTTTAACGGAAAAGACACCATCGCTCCTATTGATTTTCCAATCCAGTTGCGTTGCATATCTTTCATACTTTCGCTCCAATCCAATGTATCCAAGCCTTGCAATAATCGTTCTGCATAGGCTGTGATGCGCAAAAACCATTGCGACATTTTTTTCTTTTCCACCGGATGACCGCCACGTTCTGACACACCATTTACAATCTCATCGTTTGCTAATACCGTACCTAAAGCCGGACACCAGTTTACAAATGATTCTTTTTGATAAGCCAAACGATATTCCATCAAAATAGCTTGTTTTTCTAAAGCAGAATAGTTCTTCCAATCTGCTGCAGAAAATGCCGGTACATCTGTAGTTGTATAGGCAGTATTGTTGTGATTTCCGTGTTCTTCAAAATGCTTGATTAACGCATCTACTTTATAAGCACATTGATTTTTAAAACAATAAATAGAATTATACAATTGAAGAAAAATCCACTGTGTATGCTTATAATATGCAGGTTCGCAAGTCGTTACTTTTCGGGACCAATCATAACTGAACCCAATTTTCTGTAATTGTTTTATATAGGTTTCGATATTGTCTTTGGTTGTTTTTTCCGGATGTTGACCGGTTTGAATCGCATATTGTTCTGCAGGCAAACCGAATGCATCGAAACCCATTGGATGCAACACATTGAAGCCTTTCATGCGTTTGTAGCGCGCATAAATATCGGAGAAAATGTAACCTAGCGGATGGCCAACATGCAAGCCTGCTCCACTTGGATAAGGAAACATATCCAGTACATAATATTTTGGTTTTGCAGTATCGTTATTAACTTTGTAAACGTTCTTTTTCTGCCACTTTTCCTGTGCTGTTTTTTCTATTTGCGAAAAATTGTATTCCATAAAATTTTGTAAGTTGTCAAAAATACGTAATGAAACAGATAGAAACTATTTTCTGAGTTTATGATTGTGTTAGAAGTTTATTTTGACATTTTTAAACCACTTAAGGAACTGAAGAAACTAAAGAAAACAAAATGTATAGAACTAAGAAAACTTAAGTTTACTTTGAAAGACTTTTCTTGCATTGATATAGAATCTTATGTTTCTTAGTGTCTTATGTGGTTAAAATGTTTTTATTTAGTGTTGGTATAAAACATATCTTTGAGCTCAATGATTATGACAAAGAAAACTATTTATGATATTTCATTTATCTTGTTTTTGACAAGCATCTGTCATGTATTATTTTCCAAATATGGTTTTAATCCAACAGATGAAGGATTTGTTTTATCGGCTACCAACCGTGTGTTGCACGGACAGATTCCGCATGTTGATTTTTCTTCGGTACGACCATTAGGTTATGCTTATCTGCACATTCCTGAATTATTGATTTCTAAAACACATTTTTTTTTAGTTTCCAGATTTGTGTTTTGGTTAGAGCAAGTGTTGATTGCATTTTTATGGATTCGGTTTTTGCTTAGCTATTCTAAAACGGAAATTTCACTATCTAAGCAATATACGCTGATTCTAA
>DAOORG010000146.1:3952-6373 GCA_035389165.1 Chitinophagales bacterium | reverse complement strand
AACCTTTGGCCACTAATCTTGCAGCAGCAATTCCTTTTTGCACCAGATAATTCACTACACTTTCAGCACGTTTCTGCGATAAGGTTAGATTGTATTTTTTATCGCCTTTATTATCCGTGTGTCCTGAGATTTCAATTTTCACCGTTGGATTTTTTTTCAACAAATCTGCCAGTTTATCCAACTCAACAAAGGATTCTTGTTTTAACTCATTTTTATCGAAATCAAAAAAAACATTATTTAAGGTAATTTTACTATTGGCAGCAATTGGCTCTAACAGCACTTCTATTTCGTATGGTTTTGTTTCTGTAGTAGTTTCTTTTAAATTAATATTTTGTGAGTAGAACAAATATCCTTCTTTCTGAATTTGCAACGCATCATTTTTATTTAATTCTATAGAAACAAAAAACTTGCCGTTACTCGTGTTACCTTTATACACTTCTTTCTTTGTATCCAAATCAATAATAGAGTAAGATGCGTTTAGTAATTGTTTTGATTTTGCATCTTTGACAACCGCTTTAATATAAGTAGTTTTCTTTGGTTGCATATTTTCAGGCAACTCAAAACTATACAAATCCAATCCACCAAAACCACCGGCTCTGCTGGAAGATAAAAAGGCTGTTTTGCCATCATAAGAAACGGTCATTCCATTGTCATCATTTTCTGTGTTGATTGGATAGCCAATATTTACTGCTTTCGTCCAGCCTGTATCTGTTTTTCTGGAAATATAAATATCACCGTTTCCCATGCCTGGCCAACCGTTTGAAGTAAAATACAACGTCTGATTATCTGCATGAATAAACGGACACTGGTCATCATATTTCGTGTTGATATTCGGTCCAAGATTTTTCGGTTCACTCAACTTCATGTTAGTATCCAGATAGCTTACCCAAATATCTCTGCCGCCAAAACCACCGGGTCGGTTACTTGCAAAATACAATGCACTTCCATCTGAAGAAAAACTGGGTTGAGCTTCCCAGGCACCTGTATTCACTGGCTTTCCGATGCCTTGTGGTGCTGTCCAGGTATTGTTTTGTTTTACAGAATAATAGATATCGCAGCTTCCGTAACCATCCATTCTGTTGCATGCTGTGACAAACAAAAAATTACCTTGTGCATCCATGGCACTCGCACCTTCGTTGTCGTCTGTATTCACATTATTTCCGTACGACATTGCATTGGAAAAAACAGTATCATTTCTGTTGGCATAAAATAAATCTTCCTGCCTTCCATCCATTCTGGTAAACGTAAACACTTTGCCATCCGGTGTTAAATATGGAAAGTATTCATTTGCTTTTGTATTTATCGAAGCACCTAAATTTTTAGGATTAAACGGCACAGGATTTTTCTTTGCTTCAATGGCAAAATTAGCGTTTAAAATAGTTTGGCTTGCTTTCGCCGCTGCGTTGGGTACTTTATCCTTTCGTGCTATATATTTCTCTGCGTATAATTTTGCTTTTTCGCCATTGTTATTCTTCAGAAAAATCTCTGACAATAAAAACACAGAACGTGCTGAAAAATCTTTATCGTTGGCGCTGCTTTCCAAGATGGCAATGGCATCGTCATACTTCTTCAATGCAAAAAAATATTCGCCTAATAACTCTTTTGCCTGCGTATAATCCGGTTGAATTTTAATGGCTTTCTGCAATTCAACAATACCTTCTTCCCATTGCGTTCGGCTGCCAAAATCTTTTGCTTTGAAATAAGCAGCCATTGCCTTTTGAGCCACTTGTTGTTGTGCAAGTGTTATTAGACAAAAGTTATTTGTTATAAGTAATATTAAAAATAATTTCTTCATTGCTGATTTATCTAATACAAAAAACGTGCTACAACTTATAACTAATAACCTATAACTTATAACTTCTACGGTATATTCAAGTACTTATGTGTTTGCAGGGAAATTTTCCATTTGGGATATTCTTTTACGTATTCAATCATCAACGGCAGCATCTGTTCCTGCTTGCTCCATTCTGTTTGCAGATAAAGCTGACAGTTGGCTGTGGTTAATTGGCAATTATCTTCTGCAAAATCGAAATCGCTTTTATTGAAGATAATGCATTTTAATTCATTGGCTTTTGCTACCACTTCTTTTAACGGTGCTTTAAATTTTTTCGGTGAAACACAAATCCAATCCAGTTCTCCGGAAATCGGATAGGCACCTGATGTTTCAATATTTATTTGGAAACCGTTTGCTTTTAGTTTTTGAGTTAGAAATGATAAATCATACATCAATGGCTCACCACCGGTAATAACGACTAATCTGCCATTATATTTTAGTACTTCATCAACTAAATCATCAATTAACACTAATTGATTTTCTGAAACTGTCCAAGATTCTTTTACATCGCACCAAACACAGCCAACATCGCAACCTGCTAAACGAATAAAATAAGCTGCATTTCCGGTGTAGAAACCTTCACCTTG
>DAOORG010000146.1:0-3852 GCA_035389165.1 Chitinophagales bacterium | reverse complement strand
TGTTTTACACTTTCGGTGCTGCTGCTAAAATTTCTTCGCTGGCTTGAGCAGCGTATTTCTTAAAATTGTCGTTGAACTTAATTGCTAATTCCGTTGCTTTTGCATCGTATGCTGCTTTGTCAGACCAGGTATTTCTCGGATTTAGAATTTCAGACGGTACTCCAGGACATGCTGTTGGAATCTGGAAATTGAAAATCGGTAATGTTTCAAATGTTACATTTTCCAAATCACCGTTTAGTGCTTCTGTAATTAAGGCACGCGTATATTTTAAGCTCATACGTTTGCCAATGCCATACACACCACCTGTCATACCTGTATTAATCAACCAAACATTTGCACCACTTTCTTTTAATTTCTTGCCCAACATTTCTGCATATTTCGTTGGATGCAATGGCAAGAATGCTGCTCCGAAACAAGCAGAAAAAGTAGTTTGTGGCTCTGTTACACCAGCTTCTGTACCGGCAACTTTAGATGTATAACCGGAAATAAATAAATACATGGCCTGTGCTTCTGTTAATTTAGATATTGGAGGCAATACACCAAACGCATCATAACTTAAAAAGAAAATATTTTTCGGAATGCTGCCAACTGATGGCTCTGCAATATTATTGATATGGTATAAAGGATAAGATACACGTGTGTTTTCGGTAATTTTTACATCTTCGAAATTTACCACATTACTGCCTTCGTAAAAACCGATATTTTCTAAGATTGCACCCGGTTTGATGGCGCGAAAAATATCCGGTTCTTTTTCTTCAGTTAAGTCGATACATTTTGCATAGCAGCCACCTTCAAAATTAAATACACCTTTGTCGCTCCAGCCGTGTTCGTCGTCGCCGATTAATTTTCTGTTTGGATCTGCGGATAAGGTTGTTTTTCCTGTGCCTGACAAACCAAAGAAAAGTGCGGTATCGTTGTCGTTGCCAATATTTGCAGAACAGTGCATGCTCAACACATTTTTCAAATGCGGCAACTCAAAATTTAATACAGTGAAAATTCCTTTTTTGATTTCGCCTGTATAACCGGAACCACCGATTAAAATAATTTTCTTCGTAAAATTAATGATAGAAAAATTATGCTGGCGCGTACCGTCTTCTGCGGGATTTGCCATAAAGCTTGGTGCACATAAAATAGTCCATTGCGGTTCAAAAGAAGCAAGTTGTTCTTCTGTCGGACGAATAAACATATTATCTGCAAACAAACTTGCCCAAGGTGTTTCTGTAATCACTCGGATACTTAAACGATAGTCAACGTCTGCACATGCAAAAACATCACGCACAAAAATCTCATTTTGCTGGTCTAAATGTGCAACTACTTTTGCCTGTAACTTATCAAAATTTTCCGGTGAATAGGGTTGATTGATATTGTTCCAGTCAACTGCATTTTCTGTTAATGCATCTTTCACTGTAAATTTATCTTTTGGCGACCGACCGGTAAACTCACCAGTATTTATACATAAAGCACCGCTGTCATTTAGCGTGCCTAAGTTTAAATCCAACGTGCGTTGAATAAGTGCATCTCGCGAAGTATTCCAATTTGCTTTTGTGGCAGAAAGTCCGAGTTTAGATAAATCTGCGGTAGGTTTTTGGACGCCTGTATCGTTCATTATTGTGAGTTTTGAATTAGGAATCCAAAAATACGGAATTTTGTTTTGAAAGAAAGTGATTAAAGTTTTGGTAACATAAGAAATGATGCACATTTGTTACCTGATTCTTGATTTATGTGATTAAAATATTGTCTGAACTATGATTTTTGTAATTTTTGTGATTTGTATGATTTCTCATGTGAATTTCTAATATCAAATACCGCAATCAATCACATTAATGATATCAATCATAGTTGAGACAAAAAAAGCCTGTTCATTACTGAACAGGCTTTGTACTATTTGGCAACGTTGACCGTTGCAAGTTGGAATTAATCTTTAGCGTTTCCTTCCATTTTTGTTTTCAGATCAGAAAGTGCGCTTAAGTCGCCTAACGTAGATTTTTCAATCTTGCTGTTAGTTTTCTCAACTGCTTCTTTCGTTTTCTTAGCAACCGCTTTTTTCTCGCCTTCCACTGCTTTCTTTTCGTCGATTTTCACATCTTCGTTTACACGTGTATGTGATACGATGATACGTTTGTCATCGCGATCGAATTCCAATACTTTGAATGGCAAGACTTCTTCCACTTCTGCTAATTTTCCGTCTTCTTTTTTGATGTGACGAGTTGGAGCGAATGCTTCGATACCATAAGGTAATTGAACCACAGCGCCTTTATCTTCACGTTTCAACACGGTAGCTTCGTGTGTAGAACCGATTGGGAACAACGTTTCGAAAGTATCCCAAGGATCTTCTTCCAGTTGTTTGTGACCTAACACAATTTTCTTGTTGTCTACATCTATTTCTAAAACAACCACATCTAATTCATTACCGATTTTAGTAAATTCTGATGGGTGATTGTAGCGTTTTGTCCATGATAAGTCAGAAATATGAATCATACCACCAACTACATCATCTAACTCTACGAATACTCCGTATGGTGTGATGTTTTTCACTAAACCTTTTAGTTTGCTTCCAACAGGATATTTTTCAGCGATGTGTTTCCATGGATCTTCACCCATTTGTTTCAAGCTTAACGACATTTTACGTTCGTCTTTATCCAATGTAACTACAACAGCTTCGTACTCATCACCCAATTTGAAGAAATCACGTGAGTTGATTGGCTGATTGCTCCAGGTAACTTCAGAAACGTGGATTAAACCTTCAACACCCGGTACGATTTCTAAGAAGGAACCGTAATCTTCGATGTTTACAATTTTACCTTTCACTTTAGCACCTACTTCAATTCCTTCCGGTAATGCATCCCAAGGATGAGGTTGTAATTGTTTTAAGCCTAAAGAAATACGTTTTTTGTTGTCATCATAGTCAATAACTACCACTTGTAATTTTTGATCCATTTTCAACACTTCATTCGGATGGTTGATACGACCCCAAGAAATATCTGTGATGTATAATAAACCATCTACGCCACCTAAATCGATGAATGCACCGAAATCTGTGATGTTTTTGATTGTTCCTTCCAACACCTGACCTTTCTCTAATTTTCCGATGATTTCCTGACGTTGAGATTCTAAGTCGCTTTCGATAAGCGCTTTGTGAGAAACCACCGCATTTTTAATTGCTTCGTTGATTTTCACTACTTTGAATTCCATTGTTTTACCAACAAACTGATCGTAATCGGTGATTGGTTTCACGTCGATTTGAGAACCCGGTAAGAATGTTTCCATTCCGTACAGGTCTACAATTAAGCCACCTTTTGTTTTGCTGATTACGCGACCTTTCACAATCGTATCGTTCACATGCGCTTCGCAGATGTAATCCCATGCTTTTGTTAATTTCGCTTTTTTGCGAGATAAGATTAACTGACCTTTTTTGTTTTCTTTGTTTTCAACGTATACGTCTACTTCGTCGCCTACTTTCAAATCCAGGTTATCTTTAAACTCTGATTTTGAAATCATACCGTCTGACTTAAATCCGATGTTTAAAATTACATCTGTGTCAGTGATAGCTGTAACGATAGCTTTTACAATTTCGTTGTCTTCAACTTGTTTGAACGTCTGGTCGTAAAGAGTTTCCAGTTCTGCAATTTTTTCTTTGGTGTATTTGTTAGCACCACGTTTGCTTACGTTCCAATCGAACTCTTCTGCTTTGATAGCAGGGATCACTAAATCCACCGTTTCCTGTTCGATTATCTCTTTTTCTTTGTGTACCGGAATG
Source organism: Chitinophagales bacterium (assembly GCA_035389165.1). Lineage (GTDB taxonomy): Bacteria > Bacteroidota > Bacteroidia > Chitinophagales > JADIYW01 > JADJSS01. The sequence goes on along the minus strand of DAOORG010000146.1, from coordinate 95 downwards.
ATGTCATCAACTGCATCGATTGCCGGAATTTCTGGTTTGTCTGTCAAAATTGACTAATTTAAATGGTTAAAAAATAAAAAATCTCGCCAAAATCC
>DAOORG010000145.1:0-6406 GCA_035389165.1 Chitinophagales bacterium | reverse complement strand
TATTAATGTGAAGGATTCTCATTAAATAAACCTATTGAAATTAAGAATCTCAAGATATAATATTTAGACTTATTGTAATAATACCTGTACGCTGGTTCAATTCGTCTGAGAAATTTTTTTGATTCCAGTTCCTGATAATATTTATCCATCTTTTCATCCACAACAACTTGTGTTGGATGCCGAATAGCTTTTACATCTATATTGAAAGTATTTAGATTCGTCAACCTTGTTTCAGAATTATAATTTACACCATTTACGCCAATATTTGTAATTTGATTTTTTATCGGCAATATCGAAATTCCTTTATGCACAGATAAGCAATATGCCCATTGAATATCCCAGGTATCTACAGTTTTATCAAAAGTAGCCTGCAACAACTTTAATCTGAATTTTTTAGTTTCTTTATCAGAAAACTCAGACCAGACTTTATTTGCCTTTGCCAGTGCTATCATTTCAGGAGTTATAGAAAACTGATACTTTTTCCAGGCTCTCTTGTAAGATGCCCATCCCCAAATTGAGCCAATGTGTGTAAAGAAATAATCATATGGATAGGTGAAAGAAGCATCCAGCCAGGAAGACCCACCAATCATCATAACATCAGGGTTGTCTTTGTATTTAACTAACAACTCTTCACAGTAATAGAAAAAAGACATCGTTGGTATGCAATCATCTTCCAAAATAACGCCATATTCAACTTGATCAAAAAACCAGCTTATCCCATTAGAAACGCCTAAACCGCATCCTTCATTGTGAGTTCTGTAATACAATTTCAGTTCACAATCCCAATCAATTTGATTAAAAACGGCTCTGGTTTGCTCCACTAATATCCTGTCTTTTTCGTCTTTTGGACCATCACCTGCTATATACAGAAAACGTGGTTTTATAACTTTTATAGCGTCAAATAATTTTGAGGTATATTCAGGTCGGTTATAAACAACTAACAACAATGGTGTGTTGTACATTAGCAATAATAAATTATATGGTGAATTATGTAAATAAGAAGTAAATTTAAAGTTTTTTTTTTACTTTAGTACTATGATAACGAGATTCTATAAGCAAAGCAAGAACGGTATTTTTACAATAGTATTTGTACTTTTCCTTTATGGTATTGTTTCAGCACAAGTTTCTCTAAAATCTCCTGCCAACAATGCTGTAAATACTAACCAAATAGTAAATCTGCAATGGAACACCCTGAATGCTACAACATACTATAAATTACAGTTATCAACTGATATAAGTTTTAGTACAACATTGCTTGACAAAATTATTTATTCAACACAATTCACCTATGCTGTACCGACCTCAAACACCAAATATTACTGGCGAGTAAAGGCCAACAATACACCTTTGTGGTCTGAAACATTTTCATTTACTATTTTTAAACCATCTGATTTGGATTCACTGTTAATCTGGTTTAAAGCGGATACCGGTATCGTGCACACTAATTTAGATGTTCAAAGATGGTCTGACCAATCAGCCAATTCGAATCACTTAATACAAAATACGGGTTCTTCTCAACCTAAACTCACCAATTCAATTTCATTGTTAAACAATCTTCCGGTAATCAGATTTGACGGTAATGATGATTTTCTGGGCTTATCATCCGTTAGTACTATCCGTTCAGTATTTATTTTATCTAAATACACAAATACGGTGTATAACTATGAACCGATTTTAGGCGACTATGGTGCAGAAGATTATCATGGCTATAATGATGAATATTTATTCGGAGCATTTACACCGGCTAAAGTGGCAAACGCGCCAATGTACCTGAACACAGTAGCTACAACAACAGCACAATTAAAAAAGCCATTTCAATATTCAATCATATCTGTATTTCCGACACAGAACACTACTTTTGGCACATTAGGAAAAGACAGATTTTTTACAACCAGAAATTGGAAAGGTGACTTTGCTGAAATTATTGCTTACAGAAGTAATACTAATGGCGCAAGAAGAAACGTAATTGAAGGTTATTTACGTTTTAAATATGCACCACCGGTAGAACTTAACGAAGACACGATAGCAAATGTCTCTAATTTCTGTGATTCCATTACAATAAGTGTCCCAAATCGGTTTGTATCTTATTTGTGGAGCACCGGCGATACTACGCCATCTGTAAAAGTTGCAGCAAACAAGAGCTACAAGCTAACCGTCAAAGATGTATTTAATAATTTATCTTCAGATGAAATAAACGTTTTCCCATACAAGAGATTCAATAAAAAATCATTTTCAATTTGTGCCGGCGATACGATGATGGCTAATTTAAATCTTCCAAATTCATATTCCTTTTTATGGTCTACCGGAGCTACCACATCATCTGTTAAAATAGCCAATACCGGCATTTATTCTGTAAGAATTACAGATAGCAAAGGCTGTATAGTATATGACACGTTATCTGTAGACGTCAAAACTGATTCTTTGTATAACTCTTTAAAACCACTGATACCAAAAAATATCTCTCTTTGCCAAGGTGAAAAAATCTACACCAAATCACCATCATCTTTTGATATTATATTTTGGTCAACCGGTGATTCTACAGATTTTACTACTATAAATACTGCAGGTCAATATGTACTTACCACAATATCCAGAACCGGTTGTTTACATAAAGATACAGCGAACATAAGCATTGCCGGTGTTGCACCTACTGCAAGAATAGTTATTTCGCCTGCATGTCAGGGTGAATTAGTTAATTTCAGGGATTCTTCCTCAATTCCAGCAGGCAACTCCATTCAAAGTTGGAAATGGACGTTTAGTGATAATTCAACTTCAACTCAGCAAAATCCTTCCGTTACATTTCCAGGATTAGGATTGGCTTCAGCTTCACTTAAAATCACTACCAATGTTGGTTGTACAGATTCTGTTTTTAAATCTTTTGCTATTAACAAGAAACCAATACCATCTTTTTACAACTTATTATCTTGTGCCGGAAATCCAACCGTTTTTGTAGACCAGACAATTGCTAATGCTGCATCGGTAACCGACTGGGCATGGGATTTTAATGGCTTAGGCATTAGTAATGGTATTCAAAATCCAGCATTTAGATTTCCTGCTGCAGGCACTTATAATGTGCGATTAAAAGCAACTAATTCAAATGGTTGTTCAGATACCATCACGTTCCAGACAGATGTAAATTCTTCACCTGTATCTGCCTTTTCCTTTGACTCAGTTTGCGGAAAAACACCGGTAAAACTTAAGTTTCTGGCAACGGTAGATCCACCCAGCACCATACCGGATATTAATTGGGGAAAATGGGATTTTGGTGATGGCAGCATTGAAACGGCCATAAGAAATCCGCAGCATGAGTATGCCACACCCGGAACTTATGATGTTAGCCTTATTGTAATTTCTTCCAATCAATGTGCCGATACTCAGGTAAATCAAGTGAAAGTATTTAATTTCCCTGTAGTCGACTTTACGAATTCACAAACACAATGTGTAGGAAAAGAAATTCAATTTACGGATATCAGCAATACTCCAGACGGTACTCCAGTAACTAAATGGAATTGGTTCTTTTCCGGCCAAGGCACATCGGAAGAACAAAATCCAAGATATACTTTTAATTCACAAGGGAATTACACCATACAACTTACCGCAAAAAATGAGGTGGGTTGCACCGGTACCAAATTGCGTTCAATCGCCGTATCATCACCACCTACACCAGCATTTACGTTCTCTCCGCAAAACGGATTACCACCATTAAATGTAAATTATTTCAATCAGTCTCCTGTTAATGGAAATTACTTATGGGACTATGGAGATGGAAGCCCGTTAGTGGAAGCATATAATCCACCTACTCACATTTACACAACTAAAGGCACCTATCCAATAAAATTAGTAGCTACTGATTTCAGAGGTTGTACCGATACATTGACGAAATTTATTCTGGTTGATAAGGCTTATCTGGATGGTGTTATGGCTTCAATTAGCATTATTCCAAATGGCGATTTCTATAAAGTTCAGGTTAGTATAATAAACAACAGCAATATAGAAATAACCGCATTAGGATTAAGTATTCAATTAGGTGGCGGTGCACTTATCCGTGAAAATTGGACCGGAAGTTTATTGCCTGGACAAACTACAGTTTATTTATTTACAGGAGAAATTAAAGTTGGCGATAACGGACAAATACCTGTCATCTGTGCATCTATTGACAATATCAATAACAATGCATTAGAAGACCGAATCGATAATAATACAACGTGTAAAGAAGTTAGCGTTGGTAATTTTGATATATTAAACATCTACCCTAACCCAGCGTATGAAACTATAAATTTCGGCGTAATGCTTCCAAAAGATGGCCGTGTAAACATCCGTTTTATTGACATTTTAGGACAACAAATGTATAGTAAGGACTTTGATGGCGTGAAAGGGTATAACAAGCTTACAATTTCAACTATGGCATTAAATGCAGCTGTCTATGTGGCTGAAGTTTCGTTTGATGGAATCATCATAAGAGAAAAATTCATGAGAAAAGACAGAAAGTAACAGCTATAAATTTCTGATTTTCTCAACTATATCTACTGAAGGCTTTACATCATTAATTGTAAAGCCTTTATTGTTTAATATTTCCTGATAAGAAGCTGTATGTAAATCTGCAAATCCTTCTGTAAATTCATATGCTTTTCCGTCCACAATAATTTGTCGTTTAGCTGATCTGCCTCTGTCAATACTAAGTTTAAAGTTTAGATTTGCTTGTTTGAGTTTTAAAGAACCCTTACAATCTGTTGAAGTATTCTCTTCAACAAAAACATCACTCACTTCTCCAAACAACCAGGTTGCCATATCAAAAAGATGGATGCCTATATTCGCAGCAATACCGCCAGACTTCCCAACATCACCTTTCCAGCTTTTATGATACCATTTTCCGCGCGGAGTGTGATATTCAATATAAACATCATGCAAATCCAATGAAGAAGATTGCAATTCTTTTTTTAAATTGGCAAGCATCGGATGGAGCCGAAGTTGCAATATTGTATAAATACGTTTATTCGTATACAACTCTGCTTCTGAAAGGTTTCGTAAACTTTCCAAACTTAATGCAAGTGGCTTTTCGCAAATAACATCTGCATTTAATTTTAGACCTGCATAACAATGTTCTTCATGAAGATAGTTTGGTGAACATACGACTACATAGTCTAAACGAGGTTGTTCCATTAAAAAATCATAAAACGCAAATTCGTCTGTAAAAAATTCGCATTCCGGAAAATAAGTGTCTAATATGCCAACACGATCTGAAATATCAAACGCGGCAATTAAATTACCTCCAATATCAGCTATTGCTTTTAAATGCCTGGGTGCTATATACCCTGCTGCTCCTATTATTGCAAATTGTTTTTGCATTATAAACCTGGATTATCTTTTTTTACAACCCGATTATTTTCCAATATATATACTTGTTGAGTGAGGCTGCAAACAGCCGTTGAACCATCATTAAAATTAAGTTTACTGCCTGCTTCGCTCATCCAACCATCCTGACGGGCTGGATTTCCTTTCAACAAAGCATATGATTTAACATCTTTTGTAACCACACAACCCGCTCCAATAAATGCATATTCACCAATTGTAATACCACAAATAAGTGTTGCATTAGCTCCAATGGTCACACCCTTTTTAAGGTATGTCTTTTTATATTCGCTTTTCCGCTCAATAAAACTACGTGGATTCACAACGTTTGTAAAAGCGACAGAAGGTCCTATAAAAACATCATCTTCACAAATAACACCTTCATATAAAGAGACATTATTCTGGATTTTTACATTTTTGCCAATTCGCACATCATTGCCTACAAAAACATTTTGCCCCAGAATGCAGTTATTGCCTATTATTGCTTTCATAACATGGCTGAAATGCCATATTTTACTATTATCACCGATAACGGCACCTTCATCAATTATTGCTGATTCGTGTTTATAAAAATTACTCATGCTCCTTTAAAAAATGATTCTATACAATCACAAATATACGACAATTGGGCTTCTGAAATTTCCGGATATACCGGTATAGACAAAGCGGTGTTGCATAACATTTCAGTATTTGGCAAATAAATATCCTGGTGATATGCTTTTTGTTTATAAGTAGCCATTGGGTAATTAATAACAGAAGCTATTTTATTCTTTTTCAGGAATTCTGCTAACAAATCTCTTTTACCGTTTTTGACTTTTATCGTAAATAAATGGAAAATATGTTCCGGTGAAATTTCAGGCAATTCTATTACTTCATCTAAATTCAACCGGTTGTGATAATATGCCGCATGTTTCTGCCTAAGTATATTATAACTGTCCAGGTATTTTAATTTTATATTTAAGATAGCAGCTTGTATTGTATCTAATCTTGAATTAATTCCAATCAAATCATGAATATATTTTGCAGATTGTCCGTGTGATGCAATTTTTCTGATAGT
>DAOORG010000144.1:0-6422 GCA_035389165.1 Chitinophagales bacterium | reverse complement strand
GTTGCAGTTAAAGTAACCGAGTATGTTCCTGCACTGCTGTATGTAACTGTTGGATTTCTCGAAGCAGCATTTGTTCCGGTTACTGTTGCCGGTGTACCACCAGGAAAAGACCAGGACCAACTTGTTGGATTGTTCGTGGATAAATCGGTGAATGTTACTGTATTACCAGGACAAACCGATGTTCTATTTGCCGTAAAATTTGCCACCGGTGCTTGAGGTGTTGTATTGCATGCCGTTGAATTTCCCAGTGATGTTCTTAATGAAATAGTAGACATAGCCGTTTGCATTCTGGTTCTTTGATCCGGTGTAAACAAATACATGCAGGCATCATCTGTATAGTCCATAAAATTCATAAATAATTCACCGTTAGCACCTGTACCGGAACAAGAATTTGGTAAATGAGGAAATGTAGGACACCCATAATTCAATCCTTGTCCATCACCTTCATTTCCTCTTTGAGGTGGCGTGTCATTACATTGATCGTCACCACATTCTTCATCACCACTAATGTGAAATAAACCTAACCAATGTCCTATTTCGTGTGTAGCAGTTCTGCCTTTATTGTATGGTGGACTAACCGTTCCTGTGCTACCATAATAAGTATATCCAATTACTACACCATCTATATTGGATGGTCCACCTGGAAATGTTGCATAACCTAATGTTCCATCTTCTAATGGAAGCACCCAAACATTCAAATATTTGGACGCATCCCAGGTTGTAGCTGGTTTGATGACATTATCGATATAGGTATCAGACCAACCAGTTGCACCAGGATTCGTAAAACCCGCAGTTTGTGCATTTATTCTGTCAATTCCAGCTTCTGCTAAAGTTGTACCACTTGGATTTTTTGCTGCTTTACAAAATGAAATATTGGTATTTGCTTTTAATGACTGAAAAGCGGCCGGACATGTATTTGCATTTAATCCTGTTCCTGCATAATCTGCATTTAGAATATCTAACTGTGAATTTATTTGATCTGTTGAAATATTCTCTATTGCATTCCAATAAATCACGTGTACAATTATAGGAAGTACATAAGTAGCATTTTCTCTGTTTTGTGCCGAAGCATGTTGTTGATTGTACTGTTGAACTTTTTGCTGAAAATCCTGCATCCATTGCTGAGATGGCATAACCGTTCCGCATTTTCTTAAGATTTGATTGCCATCTTTATCCGCAGTGGCAATTGATGAAGAAAGCATTAAGCAGGCAAAGCTCAATGCTAAAATGAATTTTTGCATATAAATTATTAAGTAACAAATATACTGAAATGTTTTTGAGGTTAAAAACATGTTCAATAAAATCCTAAATAACTAAATGTCAAATAATTATGAAGTTTTCAATTATTTTATTGCCTACATCTGCACTTTTTTCCGGGTGAAATTGTACGGCATAGAAATTATCTTTTTGTAAGGCTGCTGCAAAAGGCAGAATATAATTACAGGTGGCTATCGAATATTCACTATTCTCGCAATAATAACTATGTACAAAATAGACAAAGGATTGTTCGTTAATCTTATTAAACAACGGAGATTTTAAGTCTGTTAAATTATTCCAACCTATTTGCGGAATTTTATACTGCAAATCAGCAGTTTCAAATTTTTTTACCATTATAGGAAATATATCCAAGCAATCTGTATTTCCTTCTTCGCTGTGTTTGCACATTAGTTGTTGACCGAGACAGATACCAAGAACCGGTTGCTTCAATTCTTTTATCACTTTATCCAACTTCAGTTCTCTTAAATGCTGCATAGTAGCTTCCGCGTGACCAACACCTGGAAAAATGACTTTATCTGCTTGTTGGATTTGTTCTGCATCATCTGTGATTACAGGCTGAATACCTAATCTATGCAAGGCATGTTCCACACTTTTAGTATTTCCAGCATTGTATTTTATGATAGCAATATTCATTTTTTTAGTACACGAATTTAACAGCTAAAACTGATTTAAGCAGATTTTATTTTGTGAATGAATTGTTGGATATCTTGTTTTAATTCTTTAGAATGATCTATAGCATTAATGAATGCTGTGCCGATGATTGCGCCATTTGCATACTGGCAAGCTGTATCAAATGTTTGTTTATCTTTTATTCCAAATCCAATTAATGTTGGATTTTTTAACTGCATACTTTTTATTCGTTGAAAATAATTTTCCTGTTCCTGTTGAATGTTTGCATTACCACCTGTTATTGCGTTTGATGAAACAATATAAATGAAGGCATCAGTCAGTTCATCAATTTTCCTGATTCTGTTTTCTGCTGTTTGTGGTGTCACTAAAAAAATATTCTCTACATGATATTGCTCAAATTTTTCTTTGTAAAATGTTTCGTATTCATACATTGGTAAATCCGGAATAATAACGCCATCAATACCGCATGCATTGGCATCTCGTAAAAAATCATCAAAACCATATTGTAAAGCCGGATTCAGATATCCCATTAATACTAATGGAATATGGATTTTTGCTCTTATGCCTTTTAGTTGTTCAAACAATACTTTCAGCATCATTCCATTTTGAATGGCGATGTTATTAGAATATTGAATCACCGGTCCGTCTGCAGTCGGATCAGAAAATGGCATTCCAATTTCCACCATATCCACCCCATTATTTTGTAATTCTTCTAAAACAGGAACAATACTATCTAACTCAGGAAATCCAGCAGTACAGAATACACTCAGTATATTTTTATTTTTTTGTTGGAATAAGTTTTTAATTCGATTCATTTGTCTGTCTAAATTTGGATTTGTCAGATTAAAAGATTTATGGATTTTCCAAGACAATTATTTTCACGCAAAGTCGCAAAGAACGTTAATTTATTTTACAACAATTACAATTTTAATTCCCGAATGTAAGTATCTAAATCTTTATCACCGCGACCTGATAAATTAAGTACAACCACGTCATCTTTCTTCGCTCCTATTCTATCTAAAACAGCAATAGCATGTGCACTTTCTAATGCCGGAATGATTCCTTCTAATCTTGCCAGTAATAAAACTGATTGTAATGCTTCATCGTCTGTGGCACTTAAGAAAGCAGCACGTTTTGTTTCAAATAAATTAGCATGAATGGGTCCAATTCCAGGATAATCTAAACCAGCAGAAATGGAATGTGGTTCTACTACTTGTCCGTCTACTGTTTGCATAAACAAGGTTTTGCTGCTATGCAAAACGCCCATTTTTCCCAATTGAGTGGTCGCAGCACTTTTACCGGAATGAACACCGTGACCAGCTGCTTCTACTGCAACTAATTTTACGGTTTCATCTTCCAGAAAATGATAAAAAGCACCGGCAGCATTACTACCACCACCAACGCATGCTACTACAAAATCAGGGTTTTCATTACCTGTTTTTTCTTTTAATTGTTTTTTGATTTCTTCTGAAATTACACTTTGAAAACGCGCCACCATATCCGGAAACGGATGCGGTCCGACAACGCTTCCAATAATGTAATGTGTATCTACCGGATTGGCTATCCAGTCGCGCATAGCTTCGTTGGTGGCATCTTTCAAAGTACGTGAACCAGATTTTGCAGGACGCACTTCTGCGCCTAACATTTGCATGCGCTTTACATTCGGAGCTTGTCGTTCAATATCTACTTCACCCATGTATACCACACAAGGCAGATTCATTAATGCACAAACAGTTGCGGTAGCTACGCCATGTTGTCCGGCACCAGTTTCTGCAATAATTCGTGTTTTGCCCAGCCTTTTTGCCAGCAAAATTTGTCCAACGGTATTATTTATTTTATGCGCACCGGTATGACATAAATCTTCTCTTTTGAGATAAATCTGCGTATTAAAATGTTCGGATAAACGTTTAGCAAAATATAATGGTGTTGGTCTTCCGACATAATCTTTTAAGAGAGACTGGAATTCCTGCTGAAAACCATCTTCATAAATTATTTCTAAATAACGTTGCTGTAATTCTTCAATATTAGGATGCAGCATTTCCGGAATGTACGCACCGCCGAATTGCCCGTAATAGCCATTTGTGTCAACTTGATATTTTGTCATTTTTATTTTAATTGTAAAAATAGAGAGTTATATAATTTTATAATTCTCTAACTAAGTTAATTGCATCTCTACATTTTCCGACATCTTTCAATCCAAAATCAATTTCCAATTTACTATTAAAATCCAAAGCATGAATATTTAGGTCTTTTACTAAATCGTGAATAGTTGGAATATCTTGTATAGCTAAACCTCCTGATAAAAAAATTGGCTTTGAATTGTCGTATTGTTTTAACAAATTCCAGTCGAAATGGTTGCCACTTCCGCCATAATCACTTGTTTTTGTATCAAAGAGATAATAATCACAGACATCTGCATACTCATTCAAAGAAGTAAAATCAAACGATTCGTGAATTCCAAAAGCTTTGATAATGGTGAATCCTAATAAGCGCAGATTCTCACAATACTCTGGTGATTCATCGCCATGCAACTGTAAAATATTCATATCGTATTCGGTGGCTATTCGAATGATACTTTTAATTTCTTCATTTACGAAAACACCTACTTTCTGAACCGGCAACGCTGACGAGAAAATAAAATCAGAGAACCTTTTTTGATTTTCATCCAGTACATATCTTTTAGATGATTTATAGAAAATAAAACCCAGATAATCAGGATATAAATCCGCTACTTCCTGAATATTTTCAGGATATTTCATGCCACAAATTTTGATTTTCATTTTAAGAAATATTTACCGCAAAGTACGCAAAGTTTTTGCGCAAAGAAAATGAGTTAATATCGAATACCGTCCTTTCCGGTTTCAATGTATTTCTTTTCCTCTTTTTTCTTTACAATATTCGACAACGCTTTTTTAAATTTCGGCACATCTTTCATTTTTGGATTTTCGCCTTTATTTTTAAATCTGTCGAAATAAAATTTTGTTGCCATTACGGCAAAAGGCGCGCAAGTGTTATGATCCAGTTGATCGCTTAAATTGTTGAGTTTAATATTTGTAACACCTAATGCGGTCATATTATTATATGCAACTTCTGAATTTTTATAATTCACTTCTCTATCACCTTTGCAATAGCACAATTGTACAGGTGCTTTCGGCTTCCAATCTGTTAGGTTGTTTTCTTTCAATTTTATTTTAAACAAGAAATTTGTATCAGACTTATACACTTCAACCAATGAATCTTTAACTACTTCTGCCGGAATTTTAGGCATAATTTTATCCAGATCATCTAAGGTTTTATCTATGTTGTTGGAATAGTATTTCGGCAACAGTGTATCGAAAGGTGATTTAAAAATGGAATAAATATTGTCTGTATTTAAAACTCTGTAGGCTGTTTGATACGACACTAATAAATAAGGCAAATAAAATGGTCTTGGATATTCCTGAAACATGTATTTCTGCTGTTCACCAGTCATATCATATGCACCGCTCATAGGTGAGCTTGCAGTTACCTGAAATCTGGGATCATTCAATTCTTCCAGATATTTTTGCGCCGCAAAGGAAGAGTGACCGCCTTGCGAATAGCCTGTTAAAAATAACTGACCATTAGTTTTTACATTTATTTTTTTGTTGAGTTCATCGATTGCATATAACATGTAGATAAATGACATAGCTTCCGACCAGGCGTGCTGGTATAAATGATCGCCTTCGCCTTTTCCAATGCCATAATAATCCGGATAGCAGGCAGCGTAACCGTCTGTGGCAAATCCAAGGCAGATTCCCTGCTGAGCATCTTCATCGCTGATGGTACGATGTTTATGGATTTGTGTACCATGTCCGTACATCATTATCGGAGCTGCATTTTTAATATTTTTTGGAGCGAAATAAATTCCGGAACACAATATATAGCTACTGTCTATCCATTTTGCTTTGTACATGATTTCATAAATATCCACATCATTTCTAACTTTCAAAATGACTTTTGGAATATGATGTTTTTTCCATAGTTCTGAAATTGTCTTTGTGGTGTGCGACTTTACCAGATTGTAACTAACGAGATAATTGGATGGAACGTCGAATTTTTCAGTTTCTGACGCTACGGTTATTTGAAAAAAGGAGATTAAAAATGAAAATAGGATAAAATTTCGCATGCTTTTATAAATTTATCCTAAGATATCACTGTTTTTAGTGATAACCAAATGCATGCATAGGAATTTTGTCTGCACTATGATTTTTGTGATTAAATGATTTGCATGATAACATAGTTTATAGAAACAAAATATGTATTTTTAAATACCAAGTTACAATATGACAATAGACAATATAGAAAAAGCAGAAGATTTTGTAAAGAATTTAAAACGCTCTGATAATTGGGTGAGTAATGAAGAATTGCTTACTAAATTAAATGATAGTTACAAGATTATTTTAGAAAATGGTAGAGAAGATTTAATTCCTTTTGTAACTGTGAATATTGCTTTGTATTATATTGATTTAGGTGAGTATGGGCAAGCTTGGGAA
>DAOORG010000143.1:0-6444 GCA_035389165.1 Chitinophagales bacterium | reverse complement strand
CACCTACATTGATGGTTCTGTCCATAAAGATTCTGTTTCTATCTACCAACTTTTGAAACTCTCTTAATCCTGTTGGAAAATTCTTTAAGAAATGGTCAAGTTTTTCCCAGGCTTTTGGTGAGAAATCTCTTTCCATACCGCCGATTCTACCAATATTTGTGGTAAGTCGTGCACCGCAGATTTCTTCAAAAATTTCATAAATCCATTCGCGATATTGAAACAAATGCAAGAAACCAGTCATGGCACCTGTGTCCACTGCAATAACTGTATCGCACACAATATGATCAGCAATACGAGATAATTCCATAATAATGACACGCATATACTGTGCACGTTTAGGAATCTCTGCTCCTATTAATTTCTCTACCGTCATATGCCATCCCATATTATTAATAGGTGATGAACAATAATTTAAACGGTCAGTAATAGGTGTAATCTGATTGTAAGGACGATGTTCTGCCAGTTTCTCAAATGCACGATGAATATATCCGACCGTAGAAACCGAATCCACAATCATCTCTCCGTCCATGGTCAGGATATTCTGGAAAATACCATGCGTTGCCGGATGCGTTGGACCTAAATTTAAGGTAGAATATTGTTTTTCGTCGTATGTAGAATTTGTGTTAGTCATCGGTCAATAGTCAATAGACAATGGTTTTCTGCGTTTACTTTTTAATATTCTTACGTTGTTCTGGAAAATGATTAATTATCGTCCGAACATTTTATCATTTTTATCGTCGCGTTGCATATCTTCTAACGGATATTCTTTGCGCATCGGGAAATAATTCATTTCATCCATATTCAGGATACGTTTCAAATTTGAATGTCCTACGAAATTAAATCCGAAGAAATCAAATTCCTGTCTTTCCATCCAGCCAGCTGTTTTCCAAATATCCGTAACGGTTGGCATATCCAAATTTTCTCTCGACATAAATGTTTTGATACGAATGCGCCAGTTTTTAGGCATATTGTGCAATTGATACATCAATCCGAACTCACTTTCTGCAGGATTTTCAGGATGATGCAGTCCGCACATTGTTGTTAAAAAATGAAAATTTAGTTCAGCATCTTCTTTCAGCAATTTTAATGCATCTTTCACCACTTCTTTTTTTAGTATGAATACCGGAAAATCGTAATGCATTTCGGATGCGAGTACCGCATCTCCAAATTTGTCCTGAAGTTTATTTTTTACTATTTCTAACAATTCACTCATTTCTTTCTGGTTTGAGAGCAATTCAATGCGTCTCTACGTTATTCAATTCCGTATTGTGCTAATAATGCCTTGTATTCCGGTGATTCTCTTCTTCTTCTTTCTTCGCTTTCTGCTAATTTCTGAATTTGTAAAATACCATCCAATACTTGTTCCGGTCTTGGCGGACAACCTGGTATGTATACATCTACCGGAATAATTCTGTCAATTCCTTGTAATACACTGTAGGTATCAAAAATACCGCCGCTGCTGGCACATGCACCCATAGACAATACCCATTTCGGCTCTGCCATCTGTTCGTATACCTGACGTAGGACGGGTCCCATTTTTTTGGAAATTGTACCCATCACCATTAATAAATCTGCTTGTCTTGGTGAAAAACTCAATCGCTCAGAACCAAATCGTGCCAGGTCGTAGTGAGCAGCCATTGTTGCCATAAACTCTATTCCACAGCATGAAGTGGCAAATGGCAAAGGCCAAAGTGAATTAGCACGTGCCAATCCAACAACTTTATCTAAAGACGTGGCGAAAAAGCCTTGTCCTTCCAAACCTTCCGGTTGGTACGATGGATGAATATCGATTGCTATTGTACTCATTTGTTTTTAATTTACTGTTGGCAACTAATCAAATTGGCAATTTAACTGTTTGTCAACTACTTATGGGTTAATTGTCAACTTAGCCTACTCCCATTTTAGTGCACCTTTCTTTACTATATAGAAAAATCCTACTAAAAAGACACTTATAAACGAGAACATTTCAATTATTCCTAATAATCCCAATTGTTTAAAATTAACCGCCCAAGGATACATGAAAATAACTTCCACATCGAATAAAACGAACAATATTGCTACCAGAAAATATTTGATAGAAAACGGCGTTCTTGCGTTTCCCTGTACGTCTATTCCGCACTCAAACGTTTCTAACTTTACTTTTGACTTACGTTTAGGACCCATCCAGTGGGTAACACCCATAACTAACCCTACAAATCCTAATGCTACGATGAACATCATGGCAACGGGTAAAAAAACTAGTATTTGATTTCCTGAGAGTATCATCTTTATAATAACACGCAAAGATAGTATTATGTTTGAAAAAACTAAGATGATTTTTATCACGAAAGCATCGATGTTAACATTATTCTGTTGAACGTTTATAAAAATAAGACCGATACTTTTATGGAATTTACACTATTCATGTCTCTCAATAGTAAAATGTATTATAAACGGTTAATTTTGTTCTTATGTTAGAAATGGAAACTACAGATGTATCGCACCAGCTTGCTACTGAATTTGTCTTAAAAACATCTGAAAATGTGTTTGTTACAGGAAAAGCAGGAACGGGAAAAACTACATTTCTCCGTGCGGTTCAAAAAAATTCAACTAAAAACACAGTAGTGGCGGCTCCAACCGGTGTGGCGGCTATTAATGCAGGTGGCATGACCTTACATTCTCTTTTTCAGCTTCCTTTTAATGCCTTTTTGCCTACAAAACAGCGCGTACCATCTAATTTTTCCAATATTCATTCTCTTTTTGAAAATTTTAAATTCAGTAAAGCCAAAATTGAACTGATAAAAGAACTCGAATTATTGATTATTGATGAGGTGAGTATGTTGCGAGCAGATACACTGGATTGTATCGATACCATTTTAAAAACTATTCGAAAAAACCTTCAAGAACCTTTTGGTGGTGTTCAGGTGTTGTTTATTGGCGATTTATTTCAATTGCCACCTGTGGTGAAAGACGATGAATGGGCGGTTTTGAAAGATTACTACGATACACCTTTCTTTTTCAGTGCACAGATAATGAAGGAAAGTAATTTCCTGAATATTGAATTTACCAGGATTTATCGCCAGAATGAAGAGAAATTTATCCGTTTGCTGAATAAAGTGCGCAACAATGAAATGACGGAAGATGATTATTATTTACTGAATGAGCGCTACCAACCTGAAATGTTGTCTGAACTGGAAGATTATATTACGCTTTCTACCCATAATGTGAAAGTGGATAAGATAAACCAGGCTCAACTGCAAAAACTGGAAGGCGATCTATTTGAATTTACGGCAAAAATTGACGGTGACTTTAACGAAAATGCATTGCCAACTGAAATGAAACTGCAACTTAAAACCGGTGCGCAGGTAATGTTCATCAAAAATGACAGTAAACCAGAAAAGAAATACTACAACGGAAAACTTGCTACTGTAAAAAAGATTACGAAGGAAGAAATTACGGTACAGTTTTTTGATGACGGAAGTGAGTTTAAAGTGGAACAGGAAAAATGGGAAAACATCCGTTATAATTACAATACAGCCACCGATAAAATTGAAGAAGATGTGATTGGAAGTTTTACACAATATCCGTTGCGATTGGCCTGGGCGATTACCATTCATAAAAGTCAGGGATTGACGTTTGAGAAAGCAGTGATTGATGCCGGCTATGCGTTTGCGGCCGGACAAGTGTATGTGGCACTGAGCCGTTGTACCAACATTAACGGATTGTTTTTGATGACACAGATTTCACCGAATGCGATTATGAGTGATGCCCGGATTGTTGATTTTACCGAGAATTATTTATCCAGAGAAGAAGACCTGCAGCAACAACTTCCGTTTCAGAAAATGGAATATGCTAAAAAGCAGCTTATCAAAGCATTTGAATGGAGCAAAATGGTATTGCTAATAGAAGATTTCACTGAGTTTGCCGAAGAGAAAAAGATTCCGGAAAAAGATGATTTAATTGCTTTATTGAAATCGATGGAGAAAAAAATACGCGAACTGAAACAAACTGCGGCCACTTTTTCCGTACAACTGCAAGATATTTTAAATCATCTGGATAAAGAAGAAAACCAAACGTTGCTGCAAGAACGAGTGCTGAAATCCATTCATTATTTTGGCGAGCAACTAGCGAAGGAAATCATTGAGCCTTTGCACCAATATATTATTTCGATACAAAATAAAAAAGGTGTTCGTGGATTTTTAAAGAAAGCGGATGAAGTGGAACAGGCGCTGCTTTCTAAATTAAAACAACTGGAGAAATTACAATTTGGCGATAGTGCTTTTTATCAAGGAAGTTCATTTTTCAATTTTGATACAACTGTAATTAGTGAAAAAATACAGCAAAAACCGGAGAAGGGAGAATCGCACCGCGAGAGTTTACGCTTGTATAAAGAAGGAAAAACGATAGAAGACATTGCTAAAGAAAGATCAATGGCAGTAAGTACGATAGAAGGACATCTGGCGAGTTTTATTCCAAGTGGTGAAGTTAAGATTGACGATTTTTTAAATGAAAATGAACTTACTGAAATTAAAAAAGTGATGGATAAATTTGACAATCTGCAATTAGGCCCGATAAAATCTGAGTTGGGTGATAAATTTACTTACGGACAACTGCGCATGGCAATGTCCTACTTTGGAAATAAATAGTTTGAGATTGAATGTAGTGCACAATTGCCACAAGCTCTAACCATCAAAAATATTACAGCGAATTAATTTTTTCCAGTATTTGCTGTTTCATTTCTTTTACTTCTGCAGACGTAAAACCATGCACCTGTATACTGCCTTCGCCGGTGGTTTCAATGATGATATCACTGTAGCCAATAAACGGCGAATTGACATTTACAGATGAAATTCTTGAATATGGAATCGTGGTTTCCTGTCCGCTGAAAAAAGATGGCACTTTAAACGTAACGCCATTGTCTTCCAATATTATTTTTGCCGGAAATAATTTATTTCCCTGTGTGAGGCGGCTGGCTGCATATATTTTCGGTTCCATGGTGTGCTGTTTTGTTACTTAAAAGTAGTAAAAACTAATCATAAAAGCACGTTCAAAATTGTCGTTAAATTATGTCTTGACAATCTGTTGCATCTAACTTACATGTAAATAATACAACTTATTAAAAGTATTGTACAAATTATTTCACCCATTGTTTACCAATTTTGATTTACTAAAGTAAACTGAATTATCGATTCACAAAATAGAGCGATTTTACTGAAAGAATTACCAATTAAATTATCAACAAATGAAATTTCTTATTTTTTTAATCCTGAGCATTTCTTCAATTATATTATTGAACACTTACGGACAGGCTGGCAATCCACCTGCAAATGTGACTAAGTCGTTTACCCAAAAATTTCCGGCTGCTCAATCAATTAAATGGTTTAAAGAAGTAAAAGTATTTAAAGCTGTTTTTAAAGAAGATGGCATTCATTATGAAGCATTATATAACGGCAATGGCGATTGGTTAAAAACACAACGTACTATTTCAATGTTGGAAGTTCCAGAGTCTGTAAAAACAGGATTAATAAACAGTAAATTTTCTACCTGGAAACTGAATGCTGTTTATGTTCTTTTTTTTCCGGGAATGATTACCCAATACCGTCTCGTTGTAACAAATGGCAACGATACTGTTAATTTGCTGTTTGGTTGGGATGGTAAATTACTGGATGATGAATTTTAGTTGAATTCGATTTTAATCGTTTTGATTTACTATCATAATTAAAATAAATATTTCCTAAGATTCTTATAGTTAGTGCAAATTGGGTCATTCTAACGTAATTATTTTCCCAATATATCAGGCTCATAATTTTACAGATTACAGACAATTTTGCATAAAAAAAGCCCACGAAATTTCGTGGACTTTGACCTTCTTAGCGGTCCGGACGGGACTCGAACCCGCGACCCCGTGCGTGACAGGCACGTATTCTAACCAACTGAACTACCGAACCTTGCTTTTTTAAGCGAGTGCAAATATACACTAATTTTCCAATTCAACAAACCTATTTATTATTTTATTATTCCATAACATAAAAAGGGTGCATTTTTTCAAATACACCCTTGAACATAAAGCCATTACAAAAAATAAGAATATGTTGATTATGGTTATTATTCGTATAAATAAATTGCCTTAAAAGTAAGTTGTAACAACAATATTTTTTGTAGCAACTGATGTTTGCCCTGCATCATCTCTCGCTGTTAATGTAATTGTTATGGTATTAAATTCATCCGTCAATATTGGATTATCAAATTCATATGTCTTTGTTGCATTAACCGTTGTAGCAGTGGTTCCGTCTGCAAAATCCCAGGTATAAGATGTTGCACCGGTTGATGTATTGGTGAATGAAAATTCCTGATCTATATTTAAGGTATCATTAGATGTAATATTGAAACCGGCAACAGGTTTCGGAGAGTTGTCTTCTTTTTTGCAGGCTACTGCTAATAATGCCATTACAAATACAATCAGGG
>DAOORG010000142.1:2191-6473 GCA_035389165.1 Chitinophagales bacterium | reverse complement strand
TTCAGAACCGCCTAAAAAATGACCAGTCCGACCCAGAGGATCGGACTAGCCACAAAAACCATAAAACTATGAAAAACCCAATTGCCTCTCGGCAATCAATAGAGTTCGAAATTAATTAGATGCAAGATTCACGTTCAATTCAATCTCATTTTTGATGGCTTTGTCACCTAACCCTTCGAAAAAGTTGGATGAACCATACTTAATGTCCCACAATGTTCTGTCTATTGTGATCTTTGCATTTCCTTCAAAACCATTTCCTGTTGCTTTAAATGTGGCAGGAAATGTTATACTCTTTGTAATACCTTTGATGGTTAAATCAGCGGTAAGGTTGTATGTATTCGGTTTATTTGTCAATTTTAACACTTTTGTAATCTTCACGTTAGCTGTTGGAAACTCACTAACATTAAAAAAATCAGTACTGTTTAAATGACCAACCAATTTTTTACTGTAATCCGCATCTGTGATATCATCACAAGTAATAGATTTCATGTCAATAACAAATGCACCTCCTGTAAGAACATCACTTTTGGTGTTTAAAGTTCCCGATTGTATTTTTACTTTTCCATTATGTTGTCCAAGAACTTTTTTCCCAATCCATTCAATTCCACTTTTTTCAGTATTAACCGCTACTGCTTTAACTTCTGCACTTCCTTTAGCAAAAACAGTTGAACTGAAGTTTGTAATCAGAGACAAAATGATAGTTGCAAATAAAAATTGTTTTTTCATTTCTAGTATTTTATACTTGTATATACAAATATCGCACCATTTTGTTTAATTACAACGTTAAAATTAATAAAAATGTATGTATGATTCCCTTTTTTACATGTGTTTAGTGTATTAATTGATGCAAATCAATACCTTGGTAAAAAAAATAAAAGAATGAAAAATTTTAAAGACAAAATTGCAGTTATCACCGGTGCAGGTTCCGGTATTGGTCAGGCGCTTGCCATTGAGTTAGGAAAAAGAGGTGCTAAATTAATTTTGTCTGATAAAGATGAAGACACTTTGGCAAACACAAAAGTTTTGGTGGAGACCATCGGAGCAAGTTGCAAAATATATACCGTGGATGTGTCCGATGAAAAGCAAATCGACGGATTTGTTAAAGACGTTTTGAAAGAAAACAAGCATATTGACTTATTATTCAACAATGCCGGTTTTGCACTCGGAAAAATATCTATGAAAAAAGTGAAAATGGAAGATTTTCATAAAATAATGGATGTGAATGTTTGGGGTGTTATCAATCATACGAAAGCATTTTTGGATGTATTACTATCCAGACCTGAAGCCGTTGTTGTAAATATATCCAGCCTTTTCGGTTTGGTAGGCGTTGCAGATCAGGTGCCATATTGCACTACTAAGTTTGCAGTACGCGGTTTTACTGAAGCTTTGCGAATGGAATTAATTGATACGAATGTTGAAGTATATTGCGTGCATCCTGGTGGTATTAATACCAATATTTACAAAAATGCCGTTCATTACGAATCGAATCCGACATTGGATAAAAAATTTCAGAAAGCGCTTGAACGAACGTCGCCAGAACAGGCTGCAAAAACAATTCTTAAACACATAGAACGTAAAGACGAAAAAGTTTTAATTGGTATAGATGCTGTTTTAGGTGATCGTCTGGCGCGCACGATGCCGGTTGGCTATACTTCTATTGTGAAAAAGATTTACGATTATACGACTAAGAGTTAATGGTGGTGTTCTTCGTCTCAGGAAAGACCTCTTCTTCTGTTCGCTCTGTTTTCGGTGGATAGAAAAAATCTAAGGGATATTTTCTTAAATAGATAAAAAGTAACTTGGGTAGCTTAAATAATTGTTCTATCTCGATATTTCTGGATTTTATGGCTACATAGAAAGCAAGCCCGAAACTTATAATAATATTAAAAAATCCAATACTGAAGATGCCTAACAGCAGCCAGCCTAAAGTTGCCAACTCAATATTGAAAAATGTACTTTGAAGTGTTACTGCCAACAGACCCATGGAGAATGTTACATGTCGTATGTCAAAAGGAAGGCCGAAGGTTTTTCCGATAAATGCTGCCGTTCCCAGAAAAATACCTATCATCACATTTCCCATGATGGCACCAAGATTGTGGTTTAAATATATAGCTATTTTGTCTAGTCTCGATGCACTGAATACAGACTTAAGAAACGGATGTTCGCGAATCCGTTCAGGAATTTTGCTGTAGACAACTTCATTGTCGAAATATCCTGCAAAAATTCCTGATAAAAATAAATACATACCTGCAATTCCACCATAAAACCAACATAAAGAGTATAATGGATTCATTTCATCCATGTATTTTAATGCGTGTTTTTCATCTGTTATTGTAGTTCCGGTTATTAAGCTGAACAAAAATGCTATAAGCAATGCCATTGGAAAAACTGCTATCAGATTTCCAAGTACGGAAATAAATTGACTTCTGCTGACTTTTGCCATTAACAATGCTTCGCTGTGTAAATTAGTTTTACTTTTCCTGTTGTCTAATGCACTGGCAAGAGCAGAAGCAGTCATTGCCGGTTGTTTGGTCGCAACGGAAAATCCCATCAGGTGAATGGCGATGAATCCAATGCCATAAATTAAACTATAGCAAACAGCCATCCAAAAGTCTGTGATTGGCAATTTTCCGGCAAAAATCTTTATCACAACTAAAAATGCGATGACGACACCACCGCCAAATGCTGCCTTGAAAAATTGCAAATATTCTTTTTTATCATTCGTGATATAATGTTCGCCAATATTTCCTTTGTGTTCTGCAATTTGGTAAGCAAGGTATCCAATATTGGCAGAAAGCAAATAGCCAATATTATTCCGGTGATTTTCATTATAGATGATTTCTTTAAAAAATTCAACCATTCGATGGCTTTCAAATTCTTTCTCATCCACTATGTCAATTAAAATTTTCAAACGGTTTATTTTGTTTTCAATCCTGTTTAATAAATAAGATTGCTTAAGACTCGTTCCATAAATCAATGTATTTTTTCTAATGGTAGCAATGTTATCAAGGCATTGGTTCAGCATCACCAGCAAATGGCTGAGCGTATCCGGCTGGTGGTTTTCTGTCAGTGCAGCATTTTCCACATTTTCAATAAATACAGCAACTTCCTTATTTTGTTCTATAAACGGAGAAATGATTTCGTCATTCACCATAAATCTAGAACTTAATTCTTCGTCCAGACCGAGTGCAGCAATTTGATACGAAAGAATCGTGAACATACTGAGCAGTACATTTCTGAAATTTTCCTGCATAAAGGCATTATCGATACCTGACAGTGAGAACAATTCCAGCCATACGTCATTTGGAACGGCAGTGACCCATCTGTAATCATCTTTTTTGTAAAATAAACGCGTGATTTTGTAATTAATGGAATCTTTGTCTTCCAATGGTGGAAGTATTTTGTGCTTGATGTCTTTAAATAATTGTTGGAATAAACTATCACTGCTATAAACACCCATGTTATCAGAGAATAAGTTTCTGATATTAGAACTAAGAAGTAAGTCTTTACAGTGTTGCTGAAATACAAGCAAGGCATCCGAATCTGATGACAATTGATTGATTTTATCGCGAATTTTCAGTTCTGCAGAGGCTGCATCTGATGATTTTCCAGGTCTGATATCCTGTAAAAATGCATAGAAATAAGCGATGTTTTTATTTCTATGTGGTTTCATGTAGTGTGCTTTTTGTTTAGAAATAGCTTCTAGCAAAGAAAGCGTTTTTTAAATTAGAACATGCAATAAATAACTTAATAAGTGTTACTGGTTTTTTTAAATTGCATTTCTCTGGAAGAAGGTGAAAATAATTTCCAAAATGTGCTATCATTTTCTTTGTTATGACGAAGCACAAATAAAGTGTCACCGCTTTTATATCCAAGAGGACTTGCATCCATCTGAAAGTTATTCAAAAATCGGATACAAATGGAAGAGTCAGCATCATTGGCATCATAGATAGAACTTTTATAAAGATCTGTGTTTTGGTGTGTATTAAAAAATTGCATTTCATAGCTGCCATCCACACTGCGTTTATGAAGCTTTAGAACGAATAGATTTTCGCCGTCTTTTAATTCATAGGTGCCGGTCCAATCGTAATTAGTATTTAAGCTACCTTTATCATAGCCTTCACTATCAGTATGAGCTGTTTGTGCAACGGGTTTGTTTTGACAAGCCGCAACACACAACATAATTCCGATAATAACCTTATTTAAATTCCTGAATTTCATTGATGAGCGGATCGTTATCCGTGTAAACGTATTTTGAATCACCGAATGCTAAAATTGGATA
>DAOORG010000142.1:0-2091 GCA_035389165.1 Chitinophagales bacterium | reverse complement strand
TCTGAACTTTCCATAGATTATAATTTTAACACAATATAATAATAAGTTGTTATTTCACCAATTATTCTTGTACTGATTTATTGGTTCAAAATCACTATTTTTGCAGCCGAATTATCAGGACGATTACAAAGTTATGTTAGACAAGTTAGAACTTATTTATTTTAGATATAAAGATTTGGAATCACAGCTCGGCGATCCGGGTGTGGTGAGTGATATGCAAAAATTCAAGAAAACGTCTAAGGAATATAAAGATTTAGAACCTATCGTAAACGCATATCTGGAATATAAGAACCTGCTTTCTAATATCGATTTTAATAAACAGGTTTTAGCAGAAGAGAAAGATGCAGAAATGCGCGAGATGGCAAAAGCGGAACTGGACGAACAGCTGGAGCAATTGCCTAAATTAGAAGATGATATCCGGTTTTTGTTAATTCCGAAAGATCCGGAAGACGACAAGAATGCCATTTTGGAAATTCGCGCCGGAACGGGTGGTGATGAAGCCAGTATTTTTGCAGGTGATTTGTTGCGTATGTATCTTAAATACTGTGAAAACAAAGGCTGGACGACGGAAATAATGAATGAAAACGCT
Organism: Chitinophagales bacterium; assembly: GCA_035389165.1. Lineage (GTDB taxonomy): Bacteria > Bacteroidota > Bacteroidia > Chitinophagales > JADIYW01 > JADJSS01. The sequence goes on along the minus strand of DAOORG010000142.1, from coordinate 1,502 downwards.
GGAACGGCAGGTGGTTATAAAGAAGTAGTCGTGGAGGTTTCCGGTGATGGCGTATATGGTGTATTGAAATACGAATCAGGTGTGCATCGTGTGCAGCGCGTACCGGAAACGGAATCTCAGGGACGCGTACATACGTCTGCAGCATCTGTAGCCGTATTGCCGGAAGCAGAAGAAGTCGATGTAGAAATCAATCCTGCGGATATTAAGAAAGACGTTTATCGTGCATCCGGTGCTGGTGGACAGCACGTAAATAAAACGGAATCTGCCGTTCGTTTAACGCATATACCAACCAATACAATTGCTGAATGTCAGGACGGACGTTCGCAACATAAAAACTACGAAAGCGCCATGAAGGTATTGCGCACACGTTTGTATGAAAAAGCTTTGGCTGTTCATAATGAAGCCATCGCCAAACAACGCAAAACGTTGGTAAGTACTGGCGACAGAAGTGCTAAAATCAGAACGTATAATTATCCGCAAGGCCGAGTTACCGATCATCGTATCAACTTAACGATGTATAATTTGGGTGAAATTATGAACGGTGATTTACAGTCTATCATCGATAAACTCAACTTTGAGGAAAATGCCGAGAAACTGAAAGTAGGCGGATTGTAAGAATCTTCCATCATTGCGAGGCACGAAGCAATCTATTGAATTATGTTGAGCAGATTGCTTCATACATTTATCATTTTAGAATAGAATTAATAAAAAAGAATGTATTCGCAAAGACGTATTCTTTTCAGCAAACTCAACGCAACACTTCACTTAACACACTAGGTGATTTTAAAGCAGTGAAGTCAGCCACATGCCATCTGAAATAGAGCAGCATTTTTTCCAGCAATATTTTGCGTTCGGCACCAGTTAGTTTCAATTCATTCTTTTCATAATACACAGCCATCATTTTTTTCAGCATGTTGGTTTCCTGTGCATCCAGCATATTGGTAGAAGTTATGGTGTCTTCAAATCTGCCGCTTTCCAGGTTGAAATATGTGCCATGTAAGATGTTTTGAAGAGAAGGTTCAAACCCGAGAATACTGGCTGTTTCGAGCAGAAAAAAAAGAGGTTTGTTTTCAATGGTATCTGTTTCAGCATCCAGTTCCATCAGAAATAAAGATACATAATCGTAGAGTCGTTCGTTTATTTCGTGTTCTTTCACGCATTTGGAAATCAACTCAATACAAAAAACAGCGACACTTTGTTTGGCAAAATCAAGGTGCAGATGCTTGTAGATATAACTGGTTGTATATTCTTTAATGCGATTCAGGTTGCGCTGTTCTTTCAGGTAAATTTCCATATTCAGCAAATTCAATGGCTGAATCATATTTCCTTTTTGCTTGTTTCTTGCACTTCGAATTCCTTGTACAATAAAACTTAACATTCCATATTTTTTAGTAAAAATGGAAGTTATAACACTCGACTCGGAGTATTTGGTGGTTTTCAGAACGATACCTTCTGTTTTGTCGAGCATAGTGTAAATATAATTTTTTGAGTTCAGATACTAT
>DAOORG010000141.1:0-6497 GCA_035389165.1 Chitinophagales bacterium | reverse complement strand
TGATACGTTTCACCGCGACTTTTATTCATATCTGAAAATCGCTTTAAGCATTCGTTCAAAAATGTTTCATCCACCAATTTTTCAATATCAGCCATCGTTCTGAGATTGTCGTCTTCATGGAATTTATAAGTTTGTTCCAGCATATTAGCTTCTAACTTTAATACAAACCGGTTGTTCATTTGCATAACGGTTATTTTTAATACAGGATGTTCTATATAGCCAACTATTCTCATACAATCAATATTATACTGTTCAAGTTATTTTCAGAGTTCAGTTCCACAAAAATAATAAAAAAAAGAGCCGCTCTTATGTTGGCGGCTCTTTTTAAAAATGCAATCTAAATTACAGGATTACGCTGTAGCTTTCTTTGCTTTTGAAGTTGCTTTTTTAACTTCAGCTTTTACTTCTTTAACTTGGTTTTCAACTTTTGCAGATGCATCATTGAATAAACCTTTAACGCGGTCAGCATTTCTGTTGAACGTTGTTTTTAAGTCAGCTACTAAAATGTTAGCTTCTTCTTTAACATCAGCCTGAACTTTCTCTAAAGTGAAAGGACCTTTCAATTTAGCCTGAATTCTTTCAGATGTTGATTTGAAGTGGTTTTTTTGTAACTCAACTTCTTCTTTTGCTTCACTAACAGCGTTTTTTACAGTGTTTTCTACATTGTAACGTAACTCAGTAACGTTTGCTTTTGTTTCAGCAGTAAAGCTGTCTACAGCTTCTTTGAATTTTTGTGCGAATTCCATTTTTAAAAAGATTTAATTTTTTTGTCAATATTTGACACTACAAAGTTACGTCAGAGTATTGATGTTTGTCAACTAAATTCAATTACGAAAATTTGATATAAAAATGTATTTCTTGTAAAAGCGAAGTTAAACCAATGTGAACTTTAAACTTATCGAAACAAAGCACCGTTTAATATGAATGGAACGTAAATTTAAGTTGGATTTGATGTATACTGTGTTAAGTTAAAAATTATCGTAGTTTTTAAACTTTCAATAAATAATGAAAATTATAACTGTTTTTGTGTCTTTTTAAATTAGAATTAGCCGGAAATAGAAATCATGGATTGCTATAGAATAGTAAAAAAATACTTTTCAAAAGTAGTTCTACTTCAGCACTACATTGTAATCAGTGTTTTCTCTGGTGAAAATTACATGACTGAAATTTTGACCTAACACTAAATCTTTATCAATGAAAAAATAGTGCGTCAATAGTTCAAATTCAATGGTTGAATATTTTATCTGGATAAGATCACCAACAGATTTCCATTTGCCATTTAGTGTTTTAACCAGATTTTTCTTTCCATCATAAAAATCATGTTTAAATGTATGGTTGGCTTCAAACGTAAAATATTCAATTGGATAATCTCGCTTATGCACAAAAAGTTTCTGGAAATCATTCACCACCGTTTTGCTGCTGAATTTCCAGGTGCCGATAAAAGGGTCTTTTGTTTCATTTTTTCGTTGTGCTAATGCTGTAACTGTTATTGCTACAAAACACATTAGAAAAAATGCCTTTTTCATATGTTTTGATTTAGTTTTATGGTTTAACAAAGTTGCATAAACTCTTGATTTATGTCAAGTAAAATGAGTAATCGGGCAAAATGACTTAGTAAACGATATAATAATGATGATTTTTGCATCAGAAAAAGCTTATTTCATAGTCACATTGTTTTCAAGATTATCTTTCGTGAAAATGATATGGTTGAAATGTTGCCCAAGAACCAAGTCGTTTTCCAGGAAAAAGTAGTTAAGCATTAAATCATAATCCACATCTGCATATTCCATTTTAATCTTATCGCCATCAGCTTTCCATTTTCCTTTTAATGTTCGAACGATTGTACCGTCATTGCTCAGAAATTCATGTTTAAATTTATTATTGTCTTCAAATGTTAGATATTCTGTTCTGATTTCTGCCATTTGGCTGTTATCAAACACTTTTTGAAATTCACTGGTTTTCGTTTTTTTAGTAAACTTCCAGGAGCCTACAATCTGGCTTTTGCTTTCATTTTTTTGGTTGGCAAGTGTTGTAAGGCTTAATGCTGATAATAGAAGGATGAATGCTGTTTTCATGATATGTTTGTTTTGTTACAGCAAAGTTGCCGAATAACAAACCATACCTTCATTTTGATGAGTAAGCGGTCATCATAATTAGTAAAAGGAAAAAATCTACTGATTTCTAGTCAGATTAATTAACTCGGACGCGTTGTAACGAACTGTTTTTAGCGTGTCGATCAATTGCCAGCTGAATTAGTTTTTCGATTAAATCAGCATATTTAAGTCCGGAATGTTCCCATAATTTTGGATACATGGAAATTGAAGTGAAACCTGGTAACGTGTTCGGTTCATTAATTATTACTTCATCGTTTTCCGTTAAAAAAACATCTATTCTGGATAAGCCTTCCAGTCCTAAAACATGATAAGCTTTTCTGGCAGTTTCCTGTATTTTTTTCAATTGATTTTCTGAGATATTTGGTGCAGGAATGTAGATTTTGGCATTATCGTTCACATACTTATTCTCAAAATCATAAAATCCCTTTTCCATCACAATTTCACCAACAGTGCTGGTTTCAATCCATTCATTTCCCAAAACTGCACATTCCAGTTCTCTTCCAAAAATCGCTTGTTCCACCAGTACTTTGGTATCAAACTTAAAAGCTTCCTTTAATGCATCAAAAAATTCAGTTTCAGTTGTAGCTCTGCTTACACCAACAGATGAACCCATATTGCACGGTTTCACAAATAAAGTAGTTCCAAGCTCATTTGTTGTTTCAGCATAAGAAATTTTTTTAATTTCATGTTTATAGAATGTAATTCCTTTTGCATGTCCGATTCCTGCATCTCGTAGAATTCTTTTGGTAAAATCTTTATCCATGGCAACAGCAGAACCTAAAACACCTGGACCAACAAATGGAATATCCAATTGTAAGAAAATGCCTTGCAAAGTTCCGTCTTCACCATTTGGTCCATGTGTAATTGGGAAAACAGCTTCGAGTGCATCTAAATATTGATGATTATCCAAACGAATCAGCTTATGATGTTCAGCACCAAAAACAACGGCAAGTTGAGGTGCATCTTTGCCAATAATGCATGAGTTATCTTGCAAGTTTGCCGCATTTTCTAAATACCATTTGCCAGCCTGAGAGATACCGATAAGTGTTACGTCAAATTTTGATTTATCAATTGCATTATAAATATTTCTTGCAGAAATGATAGACACTTCATGCTCCGGCGATTTGCCGCCAAAAACCAACCCAATTTTTTTTACAGACATTTAATTTTTTTTAATGCTGTAAATATAGAGTTACTAACAATATCTGAACAATAAAAGTGCTAATTTTATTCAAAAAAAATGTTGGTTACAACATAAATGGATATATTTGACGTTTGAAGATAAAATCTTAATTGAATGGGAAAAACTCCTTTGACGATACTTTATATTCTGGGTGCAACTATTGCACTGCTGATTTTTACTTTTTTTGGATTGGGATGGTATACAAATCATGGTGATTTTGTTGTCGTCCCGGATATCAAAGGTAAATCGATGTATGAGGCAAAAAAGGAATTAAACGAATTCGATTTGGACTATATTATTTCAGATTCAACATATGACGAATCAAAACCGCCATTATCTGTTTTAGATCAGCAACCACGTAAAGGATCTAAAGTAAAAGAAAACAGAAAAATTTATCTAACCTTAAATGCATCTGCACCACCAAGTGTTAAAATTCCGGGAATTATAGATAATTCACGCAGACAAGCTGAATTGATTCTGACTAGTTGGGGGCTTAAACTCGGTAACCTGATTTATATTCCGGACATGGCAAAAGATGCCGTTTTAAATATTCAGGTGAATGGTAAAATTGTAAAACCCGGAACTATTGTACCTAAAGGAACAAAAATAGATTTAGTGTTGGGTGATGGTTTTGGAAATCAGATGGCAGAAGTTCCACCTGTTACAGATATGACAGTGATTGAAGCAAGAGCAGTGCTGGAAGCCGTACATTTAAATGTTGGAATGTTATTGGCAGATGGAAAAATTGAAGATACTTTGGCTGCTTATGTGTATGATCAGGATCCAAAATTTGGACAACCTGGAAAATTGGGACCCGGCAATAGCGTTAATCTGTTTATACGTCAGCAAAATACCGGAACTCAATTACCATAATTTATTCAAACGTTAAATGGCAAAATTTTATACATACCTCTTTTTTTCAGCTTTGTTTTTTTCTGCTTTTGCACAGAAAGAATCACTGATTTCTTTGCAGCAACATCCAAAAAAGAATTTGATTTCTAATTTAGATTTTCAGAAAAAAAAGGCATCAAAAAGAATCACGGCATTGTCATTGCCATTTTTTGACGATTTTTATCAAAATGAAATTTTTCCCAATCCAGGATTATGGCAGGATAATTTTGTGTTCATCAATACAACATATCCAAAAGAAGCAGTTACTGTTGGTGTTGCTTCGTTTGATGGTACTGATGCAAACGGGAAACCATATAACGTAAATGCCAACCCAAATGTATCGCTGGAAGCGGATAAGCTAACATCCAATCCGATTGATTTAGATGGTTTGACTTCAGCCAGCAATGTGTTTTTGAGTTTTTATTATCTCCAAAGTGACTTCGGTGAAAGACCGGTTGCACCAAATGATTTACTGACCGTTCAGTTTTTAGATACCACAGGAAACTGGAATACCGTTTGGCAAACAAGTGCCGATACAGTGTTGCGAATGCGACAAGTGTTTCTAAAAGTAGATTCTGTTTACTTAAACCCATCTTTTCAGTTCAGGTTTCTGGCCTTCGGAAATGTAACCGGTGCTAATGATATCTGGCATGTAGATTATGTAAAAGTAGATAAAGACCGAGATACTGTTGCAGAAAAAAATATTAAAGAAATGGCGTATGAGTTTTTACCGCCAAGTTTATTGAAAAATTATTATGTGATGCCGTATCATCAGTTTGATTCTACGGATTTGAAAGATACTATCAGCCTTTTTGTGCGCAACAGCTTTATCAATGCAACTACCGATATTGTAGATTTTTATGAAGCAAATGTGGTTAATCCGCCATCAAATATTGCTTCATTCAGTGGTCCATCCAGAGACTTTGGTCCGCTGACCAGAAATGAAATTAAATATCCAAAATTCAATATTCCAACAGATATAATTGGTGATACTATTACGATAAAAGTAGATTACCGTTTCGATGTGTCAGCAGAAGCAGGTGAACCGGCAAAAGTGCTGGCAAATAATGCGGTTTCACATAGTCAGGTATTCAGTAATTTTTATGCATATGACGATGGAACACCGGAACGCGGATATTGGTTAGGAGATGAGTCTGGCTACAGAATGGCTGTAAAATACTGGATGCGCAAGCCTGATACTTTACAGGCTATCAAAATGCAGCTTTTTCCGGTAAGAGCAGACAATGCCTTGGCGAGATTCAGTGTTTGTGTATGGAAAAATTTCGGATTAAGATCCGTTTATAATCCTAATGATTTAATTTATCGTCAGCCAAATCTTAAACTACAAGATTTAATTTCAGAATTTGGTGTGGATACGATAAACGGTTATTACTACGCACCTTTAAAGCCTGAATTTGTTTTGAATGGTGCTACGTTTCCGTTGATTTTAAGTGATACTTTTGCCATCGGACTGATAGTAGATAATCCGAATTCATTGACGGTTGGTTATGACAGAAATAACAACCAGTCTTTTTTTAATTATTATGTGGATGTCAACTCTGAAAAATGGACTCGTTCCACTTTTCCAGGAACTATGATTATAAATCCGGTTGTTGGAAAAGGATTGCCACCTTATTTAACACCGGTTAAAGAAACAAAATCAACCAGATACGATGTAAAAATCTATCCGAATCCGGCAAGAGATCAATTATTTATTGAAGGAATTACAGAAAATAGTTTAGTTGAATTGTTTGCACTCAACGGAAGTTTAGTGAAGCAATTTCAATTGACACAATCAGGATTTATTTCAGTAAATGAACTTCCTACTGCCACATTTGTTATTAAAATAACGAATCTTAAAACCAACCAGACTGGTGTTGCAAAATTTGTAAAAAGTGAATAATTCCGATACTTCAAACCTTAATAAAATTGTTCTATTTGATGGAGTTTGTAACTTTTGTGCAACTAGTGTACAGTTTATCATCAAACACGACAAAACAGGCTCATTGAAATTTGCCAGCTTACAATCGGCATTAGGGCAACAATTATTAACAGCCTACAATATGCCTAAAAACTTAGAAGGTGTCGTATTTATTGAAGATAATAAAGCATATTTTAAGTCTGCTGCTGCCTTTAGAATCGGTAAATATTTTGGTGGATTTTGGAGGATTCTGAATGTTTTTTCAATTTTACCATTATTTTTAACTGATTTTGGATATGATATTATCGCAAAAAACAGATACCATTGGTTTGGTAAAAAAGATAGCTGTATGATACCAACACCGGAAATCAGAAGTCGTTTTTTAGAC
>DAOORG010000140.1:0-6527 GCA_035389165.1 Chitinophagales bacterium | reverse complement strand
TTCTCCGCATCAACATTTGTGGTGAAAATCGCCACCTTCGCCAAGCCCGAAACCGATGTAGACCCCTCTACCGGTAACCCTTCTCCAAAGGCTTACAGAGTTTGGTCAAAATTGGGAAGTACAGGTAGTTCCTTATATGACTGGGCAGACTTTGTTGTAAATGATGGTATATTCTATAATTTTAACTCTTCTCCGGGAAGGGTAGCAAATACAGGTTTAGAACATATTGATATGAATCTGGATTCTACTGTTGCCGGTTATTCACTTACAACAACGATTGTAAATGGATCTCAAAGTGGCATTAACTATCAGGGAAATATTTTCCATTTCAACGGGACCAATTATGCTTTGTATAATAAAACAACCGGAACTTTTGGAAGTACAACATCCTACACTGGTTCAGGAACAATACCACTGACCGATGCTGCGGAAGCGTTCAAATATCCTTTGGATTTTTCAGATGCACCGACAAGTTATGGAAAAGCATATCACTTGTATAATAAAACCCCAAGATTAATGCTTGGAACCACGATTGACTACGAGTCAAAAGATACTATTAATGCAGCGGCTTCTGCAGATGATAATTATAATACAGGTTCATCCAATGATGAAGACGGAAAAACAACTTTCCCTGCAATTTCAACAGCTTGGTTCTCTTACAGTATAACAATGAATGTTACTAATACAACAGGAGCAAATGCCACCTTGTATGGATACATAGATTTTAACAGAGATGGTGATTTTGTGGATGCAAATGAAAGATCTGCGGCAACTACAGTTCCAAACGGAGCAACTTCCGCCGTGGTAACATGGACTGGTTTGACAGGTGGATCTGTTGGGTCCAGTTTTATACGATTTAGACTTGCTACTACCGCATCTGAAGCAGGCAGCCCTACCGGATATGCAGCAAACGGAGAAGTGGAAGACTATCCTTTCCCGATCAATCAGGTGAATCTGCCGGTAGAATTGGTAAACTTCAAAGGCGAATTAAAAGAAGATAAAACAACCTTGCTTACCTGGTCAACGGCATCTGAATTAAACAATGATTATTTTGATGTTCAGAGAAAAAAACAAGATGGCTCTGGCTGGGAAAACATCGGGCAAATTGATGGTTTTGGAAACAGCAGCAAATTAATTTCTTATAGTTTTATAGATAAAAATCCAAATACCGGAGAAAACTATTACAGATTAAATCAGGTTGATTTTGACGGGAAATCAGAATATTCACCAACGATAATGGTAAAATTAGACGGCGCTACAACTGAAACTAAAGATGCATTTATAATCTATCCAAATCCGGTAAGAAATGAAATTTGGATAAAATCTGAAAAAGAGATCGTTGATAACTAAAACATACTTTTAGAAGTGTTCGATGTTTCCGGACAAAAAGTGTTTGCATCAATGATGGACGAAAGTGAAAAACGCTTAGACTTATCAGAATACCAAAGAGGAATCTATCTTATAAAAGTAGGTACCAAAACTTACAAGATTCTAAAACAATAAAAAAACATAGTATAAAATCAACTGCAATCATTTGCAGTTGATTTTATTTTTTATTCAAGACGTTTTATAATTCCCAACATTATGAAAACTCTATCAAAAACCATAACAGTAATGGTTGTTTTTTGTCTTATTTTTTTGGCAAAACGATCATTTTCGCAATACTCTTCAGGAAGTACGCACGCAAGTATTAAGCGAGCGGATTTTAGTCTCCAAAACGGCTTTATTTATAACTTCAACAATGCGGTGTTAAATACTAATATCAAAATCGATTTTAGTTCACAAAAAATTCTGGCTCAATCAGCTTATTCCGATATCTCTCAGGCTACAACGGATTTTCAGGAAAATAATTATTTGATGAACGCAGACAATAATGCATTGTACTATGGTGTCGACGAATTTGGGAATGAGAAAAATAATACACCAATTACTCAAACACCAATTAATACAGAGGTTGCCGAAGAAAAAAATATATACGATTATGGAGATGCGCCAAGCAGCTATGGAACGGCATTTCATTTATATAAAAAAACACCTAAACTAAAATTAGGAACATTCATTGATTATTCTACCGGCAGTGTAAATAATTCATATGCAACCGCAGACGACAAACAAAATACCGGTGAAATAAATGATGAAGACGGCGTACCATACTTTCCTTTGATTTACGCATCTTATGGTTCTTATACAGTAAGTGCAAATGTGACGAACATAACAGGAGAAGCTGCATATCTGTATGGTTTTATAGATTTCAACGGTGACGGAGATTTTAATGATGTGGGTGAAACGTCTGATTTAACTACTGTTCCCAATGGTGCCACTTCTGTTAATGTAAACTGGACAGGACTGAGCGGACATTTGACATCAGGTGCTACCTTTGCACGATTTCGTATTTCATCTGTTTATACAGAAATACAATACGCAACAGGATATGCAGCTACCGGAGAAGTGGAGGATTACCCCATAATAATTGCAGGAAGTGTATTGCCTATAGAGTTTGCTTCTTTCACAACAAAACTTCAGAACGATAAAACAACGCTTTTAAACTGGAAAACAGCCTCAGAATATAACTGTGATTTTTTTGAAGTGCAGCATTCAAAAGATGCACTGGAATGGGAAAACATTGGAAGTGTAAAAGGCAGCGGCAACACGCACTGGATTTCTGCCTATAGTTTTGTTGATCCAAATCCATTTTCCGGATTTACTTATTACCGTTTAAGACAAGTGGACTTTGATGACAGGTTCAGATTTTCAGAGCTCGCAACAGTAAAAAATGATACAACTGAAATAGAAGTCAATGGATATGTCACGGTATTTCCCAATCCTACTAAAGAGGAAATTTGGATAAAAACTGAAAATAAAAAGAAAGATGCCGATGTGCAGGTATACAATTATGTTGGCCAAAATATGTACAATATGAAACTCACGAAGAGTTTACAAAACATCAGCATCAGTACTTATCCCAGCGGAATGTATATGGTGATTATTGACGATAAGTTGTTTAAAATAATTAAAGAGTAGTATTATTTTTTGAACATGAAAATAACGGCAAGAAAAATAAACACAAAACTTACCGCATAATTCCAACGCAGTTTTTCTCCCAGAAAAAAATAAGCAAACACTACAAAAATGCTCAATGTAATTACTTCCTGAATAATTTTTAACTGATACGCATTAAATGTTTTATACCCAATTCTGTTTGCAGGTACCATAAAACAATATTCAAAAAAGGCGACACCCCAGCTAATCAGCACCGCCTGCCACAGCTTTAAATTTGGATTCTTCAAATGCCCGTACCAGGCATAAGTCATAAATGAATTGGAAATAATGAGCAGGAGAATGGTTTGCATATAGTAAATTTTGTACTCAAAAATACATATTCTGTCAATCAGTAATTCCACAATTCATTAAAACCCGTATCTTGCAGATATTTCAGGATTCAAAAATTCTACAATTCATCAACTCAATAATTTTGTAATGGAATACATTCATTTTTTATTAGAACTTTTAACGCACACCAAAGACGTTTTATTACAGCTGTTTCAGGAACACGGTAATTTAATTTATGCCATTTTGTTTTTAATCATTTTTGTAGAAACAGGACTAGTGATTATGCCGTTTTTACCCGGCGATTCATTATTGTTTACCGCAGGTTTATTGTGCGCGCAGCAATCGGGGCTGAATATTTTTGTACTGATACCATTGTTGATTGCGGCAGCCATTATCGGAGACAACTTAAATTATTTTGTAGGAAAATATTTCAGCGAACATGTGCTCAGTTGGAAATTCAAAGGTAAACCACTGGTAAATCCGGAATGGATAAATGAGGTACATAATTATTTTGAAAAACAAGGCACCAAAACTATAATTATCGCCCGTTTTATCCCGATTGTACGTACCGTTACACCTTTTGTTTCCGGTGTTGGAAAAATGAATTACAGAACCTTTTTACCTTATGATATTTTAGGCGGTATTCTCTGGGTGTCTTCCGTTACAATAGTGGGTTACTTTTTAGGTAATATTCCTTTTGTAGAAAAAAACCTTGAAAAATTCATTTTAGGTATTGTGTTCATTTCTATTTTACCAATGATCATCAAAGCAATACAAATAAGAATCAAAAAATAGCGTATCTTTAGATGAATGCTAAGAAACAAAAAATTAGCAGAGTCTTTCAGAAGTATAATATTGTTTGTTTCCCTTTTTTCTTCTTTCTTATATTCTTATGCTCAGACTTTTATACTGGTATCTCCTGATACCGCAGTGGTATTAATTGATACTTTAAAGATATGGCCAGTTGACTCTTCTTTGATGATACCACCGGATTCAATGCAGATTTTGAAAAATGACATCAGATCTGCAAAAGCGAAAAAGGCATTTAAAATTTTCTCTTACTTAAAATATAAAGATTCAGGAAATAACAAAGATTTTACCGGAGTAGAAAAATACAAACAGTATAAAGGAAAAAAAATCCGAAGTATTCAAATCAGCATTATAAATCCATTCGGCAGTATCGTCGAGGATTCACTTCAGCCATTAAAAAAGGGACAAAAATTTGCCAATAAAATTCATTTTAAAAGCAAGGAATGGTTTGTAAAAAACGATATTTTATTTCACAAAGGTGATAAAGTTATTCCTTCTCTGTTTGCTGATACTGAAAAATTATTGTGGGGAAGAAAAAAATTCAAAGACATCAGCATCCTGCTGACAGAAGACAGCACGAAAAAAAATGTGGACGTAATCGTATACCTTCAGGACAAGCTGTCGTGGGAAGTGGGTTTGGGATACAATGACCGCCTGATAGCCGGCATATCCACCTATAACTTCTTCGGACAACCCAATACGCTTTCCGTGTTTGCCGGAATTAACCTGAATAAATATAACCTCTGGGCGGCTGGCGGAGCATATAAATATGAAAATATAAAATCGTCGCAAATCAACTTTGCCACTAACTTCCTGATTGAAAAACTAAACCAAAACGCAGTTGTTTCGTTATACAGGAATTTTTTCAGCATAAAAACACAATGGGCTTTTGATGTAAAATACAGTTACGATTACAGCACCAATAGTCTTACCAATAACTTAAAAGATACGACAAGCTACATCAGAACGAAATCAAATTATTATTCTCTCTGGCTCGCATATGCTTTGCCATTCAGCAAAATAATGAGCATTAAAGACGATAAACTGAAATTAATATTTGCCACTAAAATAGATAATACCCATTACAAAAAACGTCCGTTTATGGACAGCAGATTGTATGATAAAATATTTGTCAGTCAGCAAAATTACAAAGTTGGAATTGGTGTGGCTCGCTGGGATTATTACCTGGCTAAAAATTCTTTTTACATAGATGTTGCGGAATTTTTTCCGCGGGGATACAGTGCTTCCTTTTGGGTGGGTTCTCAGTTTGACGAATATTACGGACAAAGAGTTTCTTTCGATTTTACCGTTAATTACGGAATACACCTAAACAAATTCGGATATCTGTATCCACAGTATAATTATAACGGATATATCCGCCACAAAAAAGGTGAGGAAATGATTTCAAAAATAAGCCTGGATTTTGTGTCCGATAAAGTGGCACTGGCAAAAATTGTTTACTTCCGGCAAATACTGAAACTCGGTACCAGCCTGGGTGCTTCTCTTCCTGCCGACAGATATTTCAATATCAATGAAACAAACGGAATTCGCGGTTTTTATTCGCCATTTTTAAAAGGATCCAAAAGTGCCTTTGTAAATATGGAATGCGATATTTTCTTTGATAAAAAAATAGCACTGACAAAAGCAATGACCTATGTGTTTTGTGATATGGCATGGCTGAGTGAAAACAAGCGTACATTATTTTCAGAAAGTGTTTTTCAGTATGGTCTTGGTTTTGGACTGCGCTTAAGAAGTGCTGAATTAGGCGTACCCTATGTTGACGTACAATTTAGTTTTTATCCGAGAGGAAAGGATTTCGGAGAAAAAATTTTCCAGTTTCATGCAATGGGCAGCAACCCCAATGCCATTATACAAAATAACATGTTTGTAGAGCAGGAATAATAATTTTTGTATTTTTAGAAATGCAGCAACGTATTTGCAACACCCACAAAATTTTAAAAGCAACACTATTATCGACGTTGCTTTTTTTTGTTATGCAAATACCATTCTCCGCAATATACGCGCAGGATACAATACCCTTAATAATAAAAGATTCAGCAACTATAAATGTCCCTGCTATAACGCAGGATACTGTTGTTTATTTACAGGATACGGATGATACCCTAACTATTTCACCGGAGTTTTTTGTCATCAATAAAAAAGAAACACGCGTAGAAAAAACAAAGAAAGCGTTTAAGTTTATTTCCTATTTCAATTACTCCGACAGAGGCTATGGTAAAGATTTTTCCGGTGTGGAAAAATATGAAAAGTATGCCGGCAAAAAAATCACCTGTGTGGATGTGGTGGTTTTTAAGCCTTTTGGTTGTACGCCGGAAGGTTGTCCTGTAACCATGAACAAAGGCCAGCGATTCGGGAATGCCATTCAT
>DAOORG010000139.1:0-6566 GCA_035389165.1 Chitinophagales bacterium | reverse complement strand
TTGAAAAAAAAACAAAAAAAAGTTAAACAACTAGTTGTAGAATACAAAAAGTTGTTTAACTTTGTGGTAGGGTTTTTATGTTTCTAGACTTTAGGGTCTTTCGGGTTTTGTGCAATGCAAAACCCGATTTTTTTTGTCTATACTCCTCAATCAGCATTTCAGCCTTTTAATAAATAAATTTTTTGTGATTTTCTTTAGCAGAAAATAGTTAGTTTTTGTTTTTATGTTTAAAAAGTTAGTTTAGTTCCCAATAGATAAGCGTTCTTACTTCTTATCTGATACAAATATGCAACGATACTTGCCAAGTACATTTACGTATTTATTTTTTTAGTGACATCTATTTTGATTTAATATTAATTGTAAGTCTTTGATAATCAATATAGATTAAAAATAATAAATATCTGATAAGTGACCAAAAAAGCACCATAATCAGGAGTTATTTTACCTGTTTATGGTGCAAATATTTTTTGAAAATGAGATAATTCTTGCGCTACGCCTGATTATTTGGCATATGCTTCAATAGGAAGGCAGGTGCATACTAAATTTCTATCACCATAAGTATTGTCAATTTTAGCCACACTAGGCCAGAATTTAGCTTGTTTTACGTATTCTAGAGGAAATGCTGCTTTCTCTCTGGAATAGCAATGATTCCAGTCGTTTGCAATCACTTCATGCACAACATGCGGTGCATTTAAAATTGGGTTATCTTGTAATGTAGTAACACCATTCGTAATATCATCCAGTTCTTTACGGATGGCGATCATCGCTTCACAGAATTTATCTAATTCTTCCTTGCTTTCACTTTCCGTTGGCTCTATCATTAAAGTGCCCGGAACAGGAAATGCTACGGTTGGCGCATGGTAACCATAATCCATTAATCGTTTGGCAATTTCCACCGCATCAATGCCTGTATCTTTTTTAAACGGACGAATATCCATGATAAACTCATGTGCTACACGACCATTTGCACCGGTATATAATATTGGATAATGCGGTTCCAGTATTGCTTTTAAATAGTTCGCATTTAAAATGGCATATTTAGTGGCATTGGTAATACCTTCACTGCCTAGCATTTTATTATAAGCATACGAAATTAATAAAATGGCGGCACTGCCAAATGGTGCAGCAGAAACTGCAGGAATAGCATTTGACCCACCTGTTTTCACCAAAGGATTTGAAGGCAGGAAAGGCGCTAATTCTGCTGTACAGCAAATTGGTCCCATTCCGGGACCGCCACCACCATGTGGAATGGCAAATGTTTTATGTAAATTGATGTGATTCACGTCAGCACCAATAGATGCTGGTGAAGTCAAACCTACCTGTGCATTCATATTCGCACCATCCATATACACTTTGCCACCGAATTTATGAATGGTTTCGCAGATTTCAATAATAGTTTCTTCAAACACACCGTGTGTAGACGGATAGGTGACCATCAGACAAGATAAATTCGCAGCATGTTGTTCCGCTTTAATTTTCAAATCTTCTACGTCAATATTGCCTTCAGGTGTAGTTTTTACCAGTACGATTTCCATTCCAGCCATAGCAGCACTCGCAGGATTGGTTCCATGTGCAGATGTTGGAATTAATGCCACATTTCTGTGTGTATCACCTCGTGAAATATGATAGGCTCTGATGACCATCAAACCTGCATATTCGCCTTGTGCACCGGAGTTGGGTTGCAAAGACGTTGCCGCAAAGCCTGTAATATTAGATAGCTGATCTTCCAGTTCTTTGATGATTTCTAAATAGCCGGTAGTTTGCTCACTTGGTTGAAACGGATGCATATGTGCAAACTCAGCCCAACTCAACGGAACTAATTCTGTAGTGGCGTTTAATTTCATCGTACAACTTCCTAATGGAATCATAGAAAAACCAAGCGATAAATCTTTTGCTTCCAAACGTTTGATGTAACGCAGCATTTCCGTTTCTGAATGATAGGAATTGAATACTTCATGCGTTAAATAATCAGATGTACGTTGTAAGTTTTCAGGAATTTGTAAGGCTGGATTTTCCAGATAAGAAGAAACATAGTTGGCTGCGATTGATTCTGAGAATATGGCTGCTGCTTTTTCTACATCTTGTTGTGATGTTGTTTCATCCAACGTAATTTGAACGGTTCCATCTTCATTAAACCTGAAGTTATAACCGTATTTTTCTGCAATTAGCTTGATTTCACCAGCTTTTCCTTTTCCGTCTACTTTAACAGTATCGAAAAAATAAGTATTTAGATTGCCAAAGCCCAATTTCTTTAATTCATTTGCCAGCGCCACCGTTTTATTGTGCAGGTTTAATGCAATAGTTTTAATGCCTTCTTTTCCATGATAAACAGCATACATACTTGCCATAATAGCCAGTAATGCCTGCGCGGTACAAATATTGGACGTTGCTTTTTCACGTTTGATATGTTGTTCACGGGTTTGCAATGCCATCCGTAAAGCACGATTGCCGTGTTTGTCGATAGATACACCGATTAAACGTCCAGGAATTAAACGAACGAAGTCTTCTTTACACGCAAAAAAAGCTGCGTGCGGTCCGCCAAATCCCATTGGTACACCAAAGCGCTGTGAGTTACCAACTGCAATGTCAGCACCTAATTCACCCGGTGAAGTAAGTAAGGTTAAACTCAAAATATCACAAGCCAATACACTATAAATTTCTGATGCGGCACAGGCAGCAATTGTTTGCTTATAGTCTTCAATTGAACCATTGCCGTTTGGATATTGTAATACAATGGCAAAATATTCTTCGGTAGGCGAGAAGGTTTTATAGTCATCCACTACCACTTCAATACCTAAAGGCAAGGCACGGCCTTTCACCACGTCAATTGTTTGCGGAAAAGTATTTTTATCAATAAAGATTTTGTGTGCCTGTGGTTTGTTTTTTGCTTTATTTCTTACTTCGTAAAATACATGCATGGCTTCAGCAACTGCCGTTCCTTCATCCAACAAAGAAGCGTTGGCAATAGGCAAGCCTGTCAGGTCGCTGATCATCGTTTGGTAATTCAGCAATGCTTCCAGTCGGCCTTGTGCAATTTCTGCCTGATATGGCGTGTACTGTGTGTACCAACCCGGATTTTCGAAAATATTACGCTGTATCACACCTGGTGTAATCGTACCGTAATATCCCAAACCGATATAATTTTTGCAAACTTTATTTTTTGCCGCCTTTTCTTTCAGAAGCTGCAAGTATTGATATTCTGACTGTGGAGCACCGATATTCAAATCATGTTTTAATCGAATATTCGCCGGGACGGTTTCTTCAATTAACTGATCTAATGAATTAACTCCGATGGTTTGTAACATAGAAGATAAATCTGTTGCTCTTGGACCGATGTGTCGTGCTTGAAATTCGTTTTGCATTGGGGTAAATATTAAAGTGCCTAAATATACGACAGTTCAAATCTATTTTTGTTTTAAGAAATTGTATGTGTGGAAAATTGAGCGAAGACTGTTGAGAATAAGTCAGGCAAATTAAAGAATATTCTCAACAGTATACAGGATATCGTTTATTTGAACAGTATCTTTTTCTTTTAAGCCAATTAATTTTGCACCCAACGGTGATTGTGGCGAAATAGCAATTACCTGAATATTGTCAATTGTACATTTTCCTAAAGCAACACAAAGGAAGAAATAGGCTTTATTCGTTTTTATCAAGCTTCCTTTGATTATTTGTAAAGAAGATAATTCAATATTTATACTTTCTAATTGAGCTTTTTGTTCTGTGGCTTCCCTGAATTTTATTCTTGTGTTTTCCTGTTCTATCTGGAGCATGGCTAAAGCCGTTTCATGTTTGTCGCCTGCGGTGCTTTTTGTTTCGTTTTTGGCACTATCACTGAGTTCGTTCAATGTTTGTTGTAACCCATTGATTTTTTCATTCAATGCAGAAACATAGTGCTGATATACTTTTTCTTTAAAGTCCAAATGGATGTTGTTTAAAATAGATGCTGAAACATGTTCAGCATGACATTACGGTTTTTTTACGAATTTTTTCCGAACACTTCATTCGATTGCTGTGACACGCGGATAAACGTTGTGCATTTTGAAACATCTTTCAACGTGCGTGCTCCGATATAAGTACAGGTAGAACGAATGCCGCCTAAGATACTTTTGATGGTATTGTTGACATCGCCTCGGTATTTTACAGAAACCGTTTTTCCTTCAGAAGAGCGATATCCAGCCACTTCACCGTAATATTTGTTCATCGCCGTTTCGGAGCTCATGCCGTAGAATACTTTGTATTGTTCACCATTAATAGTTTGCAATTCACCATCCGATTGCTCATGACCGGCAAGCATACCGCCCAGCATCACGAAATCAGCACCACCACCAAAGGCTTTTGCCACATCGCCTGGTACCACGCAACCACCATCTGCAATAATTTGTCCGCCAACACCATGCGCTGCATCGCTGCATTCTATTACAGCAGATAATTGCGGATAGCCAACACCAGTTTGAATACGTGTGGTGCAAACTGAACCGGAACCAATACCTACTTTCACAATATCTGCACCACGCAAGATCAACTCTTCCACCATTTCTCCGGTAACTACATTACCGGCAATGATAACTTTATCTGGATAAATGTCTCTTAGTTTTGCTACTACGGAAGCAAAACGTTGTGTATAGCCATTGGCCACATCCAGACAAATAAATTTAAATTTCGGTATGGCTGCATGCACCTTAGCCAGATAGTTAATATCGTCATCTTTAATACCACAACTAACCGCTGTAAACTCTGCTGCTGTGGTTTCAAACAAGGGCAATAGTAAATCGATAGGGTAAAACTTATGCAAACAGGTAATAATTTTATGCTGCGCAAGCGCTTTTGCCATTTCCACCGTGCCGACAGTATCCATATTGGAGGCCATAATCGGAACACCTTCCCAAACTTGTTGCGAATTCTTAAACGTGAATTTTCTGGTTAAGTCCACTTCTTCTCTGGATTGTAGCACAGAGCGTTTGGGACGAAACAACACATCTTTATAATCTAATTTTAATTCCGTTTCAATTCTCATAATTATTATTTTTTCAGGCAAAGACACTTCCGAAGAATCGGAAAAGTGTAAAGCATAAGATGTAGTATTTTTTACTAAATTAAGAGATTCTTTTTTGTGAATGCCAACTATCAAAAATAAATTATACACAAAGAAAATAATCGTGTAAAATCTTTTGTTAGTATTTGTGGTTACCTTTGCTGTATGGATAACACAACATCATTAGCTGTTCTTTCGAAATTAGGTATAGAACAATGGAATGAAATGCAACTGGCTGCGCACAAATCTATTGCAGAAGATAAAAACGTGTTGTTGCTTTCACCAACCGGCTCCGGAAAAACGCTGGCGTTTTTAGTGCCAATTGTTGAGATGCTGCAACCTGAAAAAACAACTGTACAGTGCTTAATCTTAACGCCATCGCGCGAACTAGCTTTACAGATAGAACAAGTTTGGAAGAAAATGCAAACCGGCTACAAAGTGAATGTCTGTTATGGCGGACACTCTAAACAAATAGAAATTCAAAACCTGAGCACACCGCCTGCTTTACTGATAGGCACACCCGGTAGAATCATGGATCATATACAACGCAAATCGTTTGATTTTAACGACGTGGAATTTTTGATTTTAGATGAGTTTGATAAATCGCTGGATTTAGGATTTCAGGAACAGATGTCGTTCATCATTCGATGTCTGGGAAAACTGAAAAAGCGCGTACTGGTATCAGCCACTTCCAGTATAGAAATACCGAAATTTGCCGGTGCCAATCACCCTACGGTATTGAATTTTTTGCCGGAAGATGAAGTGAAAGAAGGACTCAGCTTAAAGCTTATTATCTCGGAAGATAAAGACAAAATAGACACCTTGTTTAATCTGTTATGTTCCTTAAATTCTGAAGCTGCCTTGATTTTTTGCAATCATAGAGAAGCCGTTGAGCGCACCTGCGAACTACTGAAAGAACGTTGTGTAACAGCAACGTTTTATCACGGCGGCATGGATCAGGATGACCGCGAACGATCGTTGATTCAATTCAGAAACGGCAGCATCAACTATTTAATCACGACAGATTTAGCGGCGCGCGGACTCGATATTCCGGAAATGAAACACGTGATACATTATCATCCATCAGCAACCGAAGATGAGTTCATTCACCGCAACGGCAGAACGGCACGTATGCACGCATCCGGAACGGCGTATCTCATTTTGCATAAAGATGAAAAGCGTCCTGCTTATGTGGAGGAAACGATTGAAGTGATGGAAGTGACTGCCAATCATCCGTTGCCAACACCACCTGTTTATGCGACTTTATACATCAATGGCGGCAAAAAAAATAAACTGAATAAAGTAGATATTGTTGGGTTTTTAGCACAAAAAGGAAAGCTCGAAAAAGAGGACATCGGTTTAATTGAAGTGAAAGATTTTTCATCGTTTGTGGCTGTACGTGCAAGCAAACTAAATTCCATTCTTACCAATATTAAAGATGAAAAAATGAAAGGCAAGAAATACAAAATTGAAGAAGCAAGCACCCGCATTGTGGTGAAAGAAAAACAGGAGCGAAGAAAAACAAGATAAT
>DAOORG010000138.1:0-6571 GCA_035389165.1 Chitinophagales bacterium | reverse complement strand
TGCATGAGTGAAGGTTGTTGGTTTACCATTAAAGATGCTGGTGGCACGGAAGTGTTGCTGGATGTGAAAGACAAGAAGTTTAAAGTGCCGACAAACAGTCCGGGAAAAACTGTGGTTTTACTGGCAGATGCCGTTCAGGATAGCACTTCTGAGCAGAAAGTTACGTTGTGGGTAAAAGGCATGATGTTTAAATAAGCGTTAACACATCAAAAAAACCAAAATACTGTTGTCAATTAATTAAAATAAGTTATCTTTGCACTCGCTTTTATAAAAAAGCAATGATTTCGTAGCTCAGTTGGTAGAGCAATACACTTTTAATGTATGGGTCCTGGGTTCGAATCCCAGCGGGATCACAGGTGCCAAACCCAAAAACGCTTGCTAATCAGAGGATTGCAGGCGTTTTTTACGTTATACATGTTTTATTGCTATATTATATACTCTGAAAAACTAGACAAGTTTTACATCGGTTGTACGGAAAATATTGAAAACCGTCTTGCCCAACATAATGCAGGATTATCAGATTTTACTTCTAAAGGCATGCCATGGATACTAATGTATTCAGAAACATTCAACTCAAGAGCAGAAGCTGCAAAAAGAGAGCAGGCTATCAAAAAGAAAAAAAGCAGAAAATATATTGAATATCTCATTGCTGCTAACTTTTAATGTATGGGTCCTGGATTCTCCCGATAGCTATCGGGACAGCGGGATCACATCCCGATTGCTATCGGGAAAACCCAAAAACGCTTGCTAATCAGAGGATTGCAAGCGTTTTTTACGTTATATAAGTCGCAAATTCTGTATGGTATCTTCTATAATCTACAACTAAATTTCTCTCCAAAATCCAACTTAAGCCGTGCAGTAAAGGTTTAGAATAATGCTAAAATTGTCAGTACTTTATTCGTTTCATTTTTAAGAATTAATAAAAAAGGCGATGTGTTATGAATTTAGAAGTGGTTTTAGTGTCAAAGCAGCTTTTATCACTTGATATAAGCTCACATTCATCAATATCAATAAGTTGCTATAAAAAATGCCTCTGATAATTATATCAGAGGCAAACCAGATTGTTGCAACATAAAAACCCTATAAAAACACAACGACCGGTATATATTCTATTCTATGTTATTTGGGAAACTTTCAGATTTTGTAAATTTATTATACAACTTTAACCTGCTTAGCGTTTCATGTTCTATACCTAAATAGGTGGCGATATATTTCATCTTGAACCTGTCTAAAGTATCCGGATTATCGGAAAGCAATTGCTGAAGTCTTTGTTTGGCATCTTTTATTTGCATACTCAATAGTCGATTCTTGTAAAACAGAATCTCATCATTTTGAATAAAATTGATAATGGTATTTATTTCCGGAAAATTCTTCTTGATATTCAGGTATGCCAGATAATCAAATTCTAACAAAACCGTAGTTTCACAAAATTGAATATCACTACTCGCTTCCGTCTGTGTAATAAAACTATGGATGCTGGTGATAAAAGTATTTTCCAGATAAAACCTGTTGATTATTTTCTTGCTATTATATTCATACGAATCGATAGCAGAACCCTTTATCAGAAATCCTATCTGCTTTGCTTTCATTCCTGATTTTACATAATATGATTTTGCAGGATAATAGCTTATTCTCATGAATTCTTTTAGAAAATTCCTCTTGTTTTCATTCAGTTCGATATATTTCTCTATATGCTGAAAGAAAACTTCATAAGCATAATCAAAATAAACAATATCACTTTTACTCATCGTCATAGCAGGGTTTATTACATTTTAAAATGGACATATTTTACATGGATCAATTTGCATATCAAATCTTTCCAACGATTTTAAATTTATCTTGCCACCAACAATTCTGAATTCCGTACGTCTGTTTCTCTGATGTTCAAATTCTGTACATCTTACACCATCTTTACATTCGTTTCGTGGCTGTGTTTCGCCATAGCCTTTCGGACGCAATTTATCCTTACTTACTCCTTTTGCTATTAACCAGTCTACCACTGATTGTGCTCGGCGTTGTGACAATTTTATATTGTAATCATAAGGTGCTCGCGCATCTGTATGTGAGGCGATTTCTACTAAGGCATCCGGATTCTCCTGGATGAATGACAACAGTTTATTCAACTGCACCTCACTCTCCTGACGGATAAACCATTTGTCAAAATCATAATAAATATCTTTCAATTCTATCGTCAGGTTACTGTCTAAGGAAGATGGTGGTGTATTGCCATCTGCATCACCGATTAATCTATCCAATTCTACAATTAAGGTATCGCCGCCTGCTTCTCCGCAGTCTACCAATACCTTACAGCGTCCTATCGTACTGCCTGTGTTACTGTTGGGCAAGTATCCTCTTGCTGATGCTACTGCTGTGTAATTACATTCGCATTGTACTGAATCGCACGCAGAACCTGTGGCATCTGTGATGCTTTGCTGACGAATGCCATCACAATCGCCTGCTAAAATTACCTGTGCTGAGTCTATTGGTTTTTTTGTCTTCCTGTCTCTAACCAATACTATCAATGAGACAGGTTTTTGTTTTACTAATGGTATTTTTACAAATACTTTTCCACCAGGACCAACGCCTTTTGTGGTGGCACATACTGTATTATTAGGTGCATAGCCTTGTGCACTGCCTTTAAAACAATAGTCTGTATTTTTCAATACCGCAAAATCAAACTCACCATTGCATTCCGTATTTTTTCTTCCTTGCTCTGTCGATGTTTCTTTGGCATTCATGATTACCTGACTGTTGCAAATCGGCTCTCCTGTTTCTGCGTCTACCACGATGCCTTCTAATGAAATTCCATCATCCGTGAAACTGTAGATGTCATCCAGGCCTTTGCCGCCTGGTCTATCTGAGGTGAAGTAACCATAGCTTTTGTCATTGCCATAATGCATGCCGTAATCATCATAGCTACTATTGATGGGTGCGCCGATATTTCTGATCTTGCCCCAGCTCTTTGTTTGTGTATTTTGTTTTGTTCTGAAGTTATCCAGTCCACCTAAGCCACCGTGGCCGTCTGATGCAAAATATAACTCGCCGTCTTTATCTACAAACGGAAACATCTCTCTGCCTTCTGTATTAATTTCAGGTCCCAGATTTTTTGGCGTACTCCAACTCTCGCCTTCTTTTGTGGTTACGTAGATATCTGTTTGACCATAACCACCTGGCATGTCGCTGATAAAATACATCGTATTGCCATCCGGTGTTAAGGCTGGATGTCCTGCGCTGTACTCATCACTATTAAAAGGTAATCTTTTGTCATTTTTCCAATTTCTTCCCTCAACATCAGATTCGTAAATATTCAGCTTTATTATTTTATCATTGCTGGCTTTTACCTTGCCGTTTATATAGTCGTTTCTCGTAAAATAGACCTTCTTAAAATCTGGTGTAAATGTACTGACACCTTCATGCCATTTGGTAGTGGCATCGCCTTTCATGCGTTGTGGTTTTCCAAACTCAACTTTATCACCTTTTACGTACCACATATCAAAAAACTGGGTGCCTGTCCAGGTATGTTCTCTGCCTATGCCTTTTGCACTGTCTCTGGAAGAAGAAAATATTAATCCACCATCATATGCCGTGGAGCTAAAATCATAGCCCGGACTGTTAAACGATAAATTCTGAACAGTATATCTTAATCTTGACTGCAGATATTCTTCGTAGTGTAAACTTGATTGCAATTCATTTTTTGAACGTTTATCTTCCGGCGCTTCCGCTAAGTATTGAGTATACCATTTGGCGGCTTCTTCGTATTTGCCATTTACCTGTAGCATTTGTGCCAATCGAAGTTTTGTTTCTGAAGATGCACTTCCGGTTGCTACAGCTTTGTTATACCAAAATTCTGCTTTCTCGTACTTTGATGTTAAACGATAGCAATCTGCCAATTCTGTCATGGCCCGAACGCTGTCGTTCTTCTTCAGGTATTTTTCATATAGAGGAATCGCTTCGGAATAAGCCAGGTCTTTGTATAACTTTTCTGCTTTCTTAACACCACCAATTTCTTTGTGAAACGTTCCGCCACCTTCAATAATCTGAGCTTTTGATGCACTGATCACAAACAAAATAAGCATTATTGCCAGGAATAATCTTCTTAGTTTGGGTGTTCTGTGTTTATTATTCATAACTTGATTTATAGTTTAACTAATTTATTTTAAAAACTCAGGCACTTAAAAATACCTTGGTGTTACTGCTTTCTTTTTCTCAAACGAAAGATCATATCCTAAGATGATTTCATGACTTCCGGTATTGTAATTATTCAGTTTCGAAATCGTATAATCATAGGCATATCCTATCATCAACTGTTTGGTTGGCCATACTTCCAGCATGGCATCAAAACTGTCGCCGTTGTATAAATTATCAGGATTTTTTCTCTTGCCAGGTGCTGTTCTGTATTGAGCGCCTATGTTTACTCTATTATAAATCAACAAGCTTAGGTTTAAATCTAATGTGTGAGGTATTGAGAATTGACTTTTTGATACCGCCAAATAACGGTATTGTATTTGCGGACGAAGATATAATGCACCACTTTTTCCTAGTGGTATTGCGCCACCTACCATCGTTACAAAATGTGGTGAACGTTTGGCATTGCCTGTTGTATTTTTACCACTTAAATCTCCTTTAATAAAATTGGGTATACTGGCTCCAAAGTAGAAGTTTGGGTGATAGATATACAAACCTGCTCCAACATCCGGCAATACTCTGCTTACATTTTGTTGTAAAACAGGATCTGCTGCATCTAATGCAATTTCACTGGTGGCATTCCACTTATACCAATAAACACCTGCGTTAATACCTAAACTCAATTTAAATTTCTTACCTAACGATAAGCGGTAAGCATACGATAGATTAAACTGATTCTTATGCTCCAAGCCTAGCCGGTCATTTACAAAGAAAAATCCTAATGCAAAATGCTCATTCTTCAGTGGACTGTGAATAGAGAACGCTGCTGTCTGCGGTGCTTTATAAGTGCCGCCGTTTTTCTTCCCAACCCATTGGTCTCTATACAAAGCTCGGATACTCAACACTTCTCTCGAGCCCGTATAAGCTGCGTTTTGTGGCAACTTATTGTACATAAACTGCGTGTATTGCGCATCTTGCTGTGCATTAACCTTTACAATACTAATTGCTAATACTGCTATTGTTATGATTAATTTCTTCTTTATATTTTTCATCGGTTTTCTTTTAAAATTTAGATTGGATATAGAGACAGATTGCTTCTACAATCTGTCTCTTCCCGCTATCTATCTATGTATTGTCATATAACTTGCTTTGTTTATCTCTTCACCGTTGGTATTGATGTATTTAATTACATAATAGTACGTGCCGTCTGGTAAAGGTGAACCTTGGTACTTGCCGTCAAAGTCATTTCTGTAATCATCGTTGCGATATACTTCTATGCCCCATCTGTTGTAAACACTGAACTCTATCGCGCCATTGGACGGACATGGTATAATGAATGTCTCATTGAACCCGTCGCCATTTGGTGTGATAACTGTTGGTAATTCGCAACCGCCTTTTATCGTAATAAATACCCAAGCCGTATCTCTGCCTTCAGGATCACAAATCTGATACTGGAAGCTATCCACTCCTGTGTAATTATCTAACGGTGTATAAGTAATCGTACCATCCTGGTTGACTATCACCGTTCCATGGGTTGGCGAAGTAACTATCGTATTATCATCACACAATACCAATGGATCCTGATCCGTTGCAATATCATTATTCAATACTGGTATCGTAACCGGTGTATTCACATCCGTTTGTGTAGTATCATTAATGGCTACCGGTGGTAAACCTGTGATTTGGATCTCAACTATCGTCTCCGTACAGGTATCGCCTATACATGTTTTGATACACATAATAGTATCTACATCCTTAACCGTGCCTGCTATGAATACTAAGCAGCCATCTTCGATACTCCAGCTTCCTCCGTTTGATGCGCTACCTACTGTAGTTCCGTCACATGCCGTTACTACTGCATTCGGATTGCCATTTGTAAATTCACATATCGTGATGGTATCGCGTACCGGTACTGTATATATTATCGTATCTGTACAGGATCCAACACATACCAACACGCTGTCTGCACAACCGGTTAAGGTATCTACTACTCGTACTGTGTGGCAACCTACCGGTAATGATAACTTAGTGCCTGCATAATCAATATCATATCTGAATGGTACATTATTTGTCCGAACCACCGGATCGGTAATAAAGTACTGAATACCTGTGCCTGTATAATATATTGAATTCGTGTTTTGTGGTCGAATAAATGTACCGTCTACGTACCAATCAGCTAAGGTATCTACACTGTTCATATAAGTTGCTGCATCTTCCAGTGTAAAGAAGTTGATATTCGGTATTACCGTTCTCACCGAATCAATTCCCCATACTTCAAATAAATGGGTGACTGTTTCATCGAATGATAAACCAAAGTCATATCCTGCATTAATTATTGTAGCACTTTCCTTAAATGGCAACCATTCAGAAGGAGTCGTTTCGGTGGTAGTAGTTGTTACTTCAGTTGTAATATCAGTAGGTTCTGTTGTTGTTTCTTCAGTTTCAT
>DAOORG010000137.1:5022-6711 GCA_035389165.1 Chitinophagales bacterium | reverse complement strand
CACTACTGTAAATTATAAAAATTTACCAACGATTATGGCAGTTTCTTTCCAAATGGAACAGCTATTCACGAACCTGATTATAAACTCTATTAAATACAGCGATTCCAATCGATTACCAGTTATCGACATCAAATGTGAAACCATAAAAGGAAGTGATTTTCTGGATGATAAATCTTACCATCACATTAATTACAATAAAATTACCGTTGCCGATAACGGCATTGGATTTGAGCAGCAATATGCTGAAAAAATATTTATGCTTTTTCAGCGACTGCACGATAAACAAACCTACACCGGAACAGGCATCGGTTTAACTATCTGTAAAAAAATAGTAGAAAACCATCATGGTTATATTTTCGCAAATAGTGTTTCCAATCAAGGCACCACTATTTTAATTTATTTACCAGTTTCTGAATAAATTGACCTGTGTTATGCCATTGATTATAGAAAAACTAAAAAAACTATATCTGGTCTTAAAAAATGCAGGTATTGCATTTGTAGACGATAATGTAATTGGATTGTGCGCATCACTTTCCTTTTATACTTTATTTTCGTTGCCGCCATTATTAATGGTGATGATTGCATTTTCCGGAATATTTTTTGGAACGGATGCCGTACAAGGACAGCTCTTTTTTGAAATACAATCATTAGTGGGCAAAGATACTGCAATACAGGTGCAGGAAATTTTAAAAAACCTGAAACTAAATCACAACAATGGCTTTGCTGCTTTTATTGGTAGTGTTATTTTCTTTTTCGGTGCTTCCGGTGTGTTTTCAGAAATACAAAGTTCTATTTTGTTGATTTGGAAAATTAAGCCAACACATAAAAATAGCTTCAGAAATTATTTCCGCTTAAAAGTTTTATCATTTCTGATGGTTGGCAGTATCTCTTTTCTATTGATTGTAAGTTTAGTTATTAATGCAGTTTTAGATATTGCCAGCAAACATTTGGAATCCATTTTTAAAGATACTGCTGTAAACGTTTTTCATACGATTAATTCATTAATTGCACTTGTTGTCATCACGGTTGTATTTATGCTTATCTTCAAAACACTGCATGACAAGAAAATGAAATGGAAATATGTTTTTGTAGCAGCCTTAAGCACAACTATTCTATTTATGGTTGGAAAATACCTGATTAGCGTTTATCTAGCCAACTCTATTATTATAAGTATTTATGGTGCAGCCGGCACACTTATCATGTTGCTGGTTTGGGTATATTATTCTGCAGCAGTGCTTTATTTTGGTGCAGAAATAGCGAAAGCATATGCTTACAGCAACAATGAATTTGATTTGGATATGCCGGATCCGGAACCCGAAGAACTTTACTAATCTCACGTAATTATACAACATTAGAAAATAATGATGTAAGAATACGCTGATAGAATTAACTGAATTTTGTGTCAGTAAATTGTTCGTTATGCTTGTTATAATTTCTTAATAAAAATCATTTATAATATAATCCGATTTCTTAACGAAGACAATAATTTTCTTTTTTTCATTGGATTAATAGTTATAAAATGCAGATTAAGAAAACAGAAACAGCAAATAGCGAAATGATTTAAATATATACAAACAGGGCAACGTTGTAAAAATAATTTTGTTGAAAGTAATTGTAAAGATTCGCTGACATTTACTTTAAAGCTTCTGAATAAAAAAGGGGTTTTTATGTTTCTCGCTTTTTTGGTTA
>DAOORG010000137.1:0-4922 GCA_035389165.1 Chitinophagales bacterium | reverse complement strand
ACTTTAAAGCTTCTGAATAAAAAAGGGGTTTTTATGTTTCTCGCTTTTTTGGTTATTAGTCGTAAAATCTACCTGCAATTGAAAAACAAAATAAAAATTTACACCGTTGCTTTTTTAATGCAAAAGCAACAAAACTCCATTGAGTTTAAAATTAATCTCCTAAACTAATTATATCATGGAAACAAAAGAGTATCAATTAAACGCAGAAATAATGGCGTTGACGGAACAAATAAAAATGGAATATCCGGATGTGTACAGAAATCTGAACGAAATGCCGGTTACCATCCCAAATAAGTCGAATCCGGAAGTTAAAATAAAACATCTGGAAGATTACATTGAATCGTTGAAAACATTAATAAAGACGAATACTTCGCGCTAATTAATTTTGCAATACAATTCAATAATCATGTAACATCTGCTGTGCGCGTTGCTGTTAATTTTGTCAGGATAAAAAAGATATATAACACCGTTAAATTAACAAGTATGAAAAAGAAAATTTTAATCGCTTTAGTTGCTGTCACCGGATTTAGCATGAATACTGCACATGCGCAGCTGAGAAAAGTACCGGCAGAAGTAACGAATAATTTTTCTGGTAAATTTCCGGATGCTACCAATGTAGAATGGCAAGATCAGATGGTTGACTTTAAAGTTACGTTTGATGAAAACGACAAAAACTATGTGGTTAAATTTATGAACGATGGTGCATGGAAGAGTACGGAACGTATTATTAAACTTGATTATTTACCCAAAGCAGTTAAAAAAGGATTTTCTAAAGGCGAATATGGAAAATGGGAAATAAGAGAAGTTACCATTTTGGAAACTCCTGAAAATAAAAGCCAGTATAAAATAACAGTAGCAAAAAACAGTATCAACAAAAAAGACTTATTGTTTAACGCCGATGGTCAATTAGTGAAGGATAACTTCACATTCTAATATCTAGTTCCGCGTATTAATTTACGGTTGCGTCTTGTTCGTCCGCTCGGAGAACAAGACGCATTTTATTTTGCATTTAAATGACTACATTTACATTTTATTTTACAATAATAATTTCGAATGAACAAAGGTGGCCCGATAATAATCATTGAAGATGATCTTGATGATCAGGATATTTTGACAGAAATATTCCATGAGCTTGATTATAAAAATGAAATTATCTTTTTTAAAGAAGGTGAAAAAGCATTAGAATACTTGTCTGACACCACGATAGAACCCTTTATTATCTTCTCTGATATTAATATGCCACGATTGAATGGCATGGAACTGAGAGCCAAGGTTGTAGAAAATGAAGACCTCAGAATCAAGTCTATTCCTTATTTATTTTTTACCACCAGCGCCGAACAGCAATATGTTATCGATGCTTACTCAAAATCTATCCAGGGATTTTTTGTAAAACCTAAAGAGTATAATGAAATAAAAGAAACCATTAAAACGATAGTTGAGTACTGGCAAAAATGCGTTTCTCCAAACTATGTGAAGTAACTATTGCAGAATAGCCACGAATAAATTTCCCGGATTACAAATATTAAAAATGCGGTATCAATTTATGATACCGCATTTGCTTTTGTTTTTTTAACTTAAGACTTACTAAACCCTACAGAATAGTACAAACTGCACTTGGTTTAGTGGTGTTTTGCCATACTGATTGACGGTCTTTACAAGCTTTTTGAGCATCTATCAACTTCGTGTTAGGATAGTTAGTAGTTTCAAATTGTTCAGATGTTGTTGAATCTTTGCAATCACATACATAATCTTTTTTACAAGAAGACATACTTAAAGTCAATACTGCAGCTACTGCTGTTGAAAAGAATAATTTTTTCATACTGTTTTTGTTTAATTGTTTAATTAATTTGATAGTACAAATATCGGCACAATCACTTGCAGGCATGTTACACAACTTTTTGAAAGTCTTACATGATTTAAATGACGTTTCTAGCTAATTAAAAAATTCTCTTTCGTTTTAATAAAAAAAAAGCCCTGAATAAATTCAGGACCTAACCAACAATTGTATTAAAACAGTGTCAATAATATATGAAAAGTATTCTGAAAAGCTATACCATATATTTTTTAATTGTTCTTTCGATAGAGTTGGAAATGTTGCTTATAAAATCAGTTTGTATATCGTCTAAGCTTCCAGGCAAAGGTTTCATGCTGCTGCATTAATCCAGTTATAAAATCAACCGTTCCTGCATCTAATCCTTCTTTTTCTTCGTGCTTCAGGTGTTTCCTGATTTCCATCACAATCTGTTCATGATCTTCCAACAGTTTTGATATCATCTCTTTTTGTGAAGGATATTTTCCGGGAGATTCTTTCAGTGTTGTATGTTCTGAAAATTCCTGCAACGTACCTATGGTGTGACTGCCAAGTTTACCAATGCGCTCTGCCACTTCATCAATGATTTCTTCGAGTGCTTTGTACTGGTCCTGAAAAAACACATGCAGTTCCAGAAAACTATTACCTGAAATATTCCAATGAAACTTCCTTGTTTTCAGATACAGCACCGTTTCGTTTGCCAAAAGCACCGTTAGTGTCTTATTGGTTTTCTGTAAATCTTTTTCTGATATTCCTAAATTCGGTTGCATATATTGTATGTTATTGTTGATTAAAATTTGTACGTTTATTTTTCAGGTCGTCCAGTTCTGATTTCAATTTTTCTATTTCTGTTTGTTTAGCCAGAATATCATTTTGTAATTGCACTAATTTTACTTCTGCTTCCGATCTTTTCTTTTCCGTATCTTTTTGATCATCCAATAATTTTAAGTAGGCTTTTTCCTCTTTGTCTATTGCTTCTTGTTTTGAAAGCAGGTTGACATCCACAGAACGATAATTGGCATCACTCACAAACGAGTTTAAGAAAGTGATGATGTTTTGTGTGATAGCTTCATCTTCCGGTGTGGTAAAATTATCATACCCTTTGCTGGCAGCCATGTATACAACACTACCAACACCTCTTTTCTCTACTTGCGTATAAATATCTAATTTCAACGGACTGATTTCAGAAAGTATAACTTCTCTGTAAATGGTAATACCTTTCTTTCTCTTTCCGTTTAAGCCGGATCTTTTAAGACGTGCATCCAACGCTGTTGCAGAAACATCTTCAGACTGATCGATATACAGTTTCACTGCATTTCTGTTCTTTTTTTCTATGATAATTGACTCTACACTTGCCTGCGCATAAATGGCTGCAGATGATATTGCAAGTGCTATTAAAAGGAATATTTTTTTCATATTGTTTGTTTAAATTGATAATCTAATTATTGCTCAGAGGTTATGGATTCCGAAAGCTGTTGCTGTTGTTGACGATGTTGTAGTATTGTTTTAAAAAAATACACGGCTACATCTTTAAGAATTGTTCCGTTTTTTGCCACCCAGCCTGATATAACAATCTGCAAGATGGTTTCTACGGCTATGGTTAATGGTGTTCTGGTTTTTAACACGTAAGTTTCAACAATTTTTTTCGCTATATATCCTATCGCCAAGGCGATGGCCGCTTTCAGCATATCTTTTTTTAAATCGGTGGCTGTGGTTATTTCCGTTATGGCATTTTTCAGCAAATTTGAAGGCTGTAAGTATTCCTGCGCTTCACGATAATGCAGTTGCATGGCATTTTTTTCCAGCAACTGCCGTTGTTCTAAATGCAAAATAGCATTTTGTAAATCTTGTTTTGTTTGTAAACTTTCCATCCTGATTAATCTAATGCATGTGTTATTATTAAATTGCTGAATGGTTTATCCAACCAACGATGCAGAAAGAAATAAACAACCAACACAATCAACAAATAAATGGCAGAAAGAATAAAAAATCCATAATATGGTTTGCCCAATTGATCACTCATCCATAGCGCTGCACCAATACTTAAAATCACTGCAAACAATATAACGGTTATCAATAGACATAAACGAGCCACTAAGACACCCAACACATTTGTAGTTGCTTTTAAACCTTTAAGTTTAGTGAGCTCCAGTGTTGTTTTACTGTAAGCTTGTGTGCTATCTAAAAATGCTTCCAGTGTGCTTTTTTGTGTCGTATCCATATTATGAATTTTTTATTTAAGTCTTAGTTTATAGCTTTAGAAACTTCACTTCTGACATTATTAGCCGATGATTTTTCCTGTTCAAATTTTGCTTTACCGTTTGACACTAAATGATTGATTTCATTTTTAAAACCATCAACCTCTTCACTTAATGATTCTGCAAGATGATTGTACTGATCTTTTAAGTTACCGGCATAATCTTCTCCTTTCTTCATGATTTTTTTTCTGGTGTTTGTACCGCTATCCGGTGCAAACAAAATTCCTAAAGTAGCGCCTACGGCTACACCTGCTAATACGCCTAATAAAACTTTTCCGTTTTCCATGATGTTTATTTTAATTTTAATGAATGTTTTATACTACTGACTTTCCTTGTATAATTCTTAAGATAATAGCAATCAAAGCTATTACGAGTAAGATGTGGATGAGACCGCCTGTGTGGAATCCTAAGAAACCAATTGCCCATCCAATGATTAATATGACGGCGATAACGTATAATAAATTGCCCATAATGCTGTTGTTTTAAGTGGATTGATTAATTATCTAATTCTTTCAATTCTTTTTCCATCTCGTCCAGTTCTTTCTGAAGTTCTGCAATAAACTGCACTTGTGAAATGGTTACATTTTCTACTTTATGATCCATTATTTTAGTATGCAATGCCGTGTTTCTGTCTTCCAATGCATCAATACGTTTTTGTCTCAACTTATCAAGATTTGGCGTGTTGGATTTTTTAATCTTTTCTTTTAATGCTTTAATGCGTTCCTGATTATTATTAATTGTTAAAGTAGCACTTTCCTTAAATGGCAACCATTCAGAAGGAGTCGTTTCGGTGGTAGTCGTTGTTACTTCAGTTGTAATATCAGTAGGTTCTGTTGTTGTTTCTTCAGTTTCAT
>DAOORG010000136.1:0-6791 GCA_035389165.1 Chitinophagales bacterium | reverse complement strand
TTGCCGGTTTCAAAGTCTACACTTACCAAACCAAAGCGATAGTATTGTCCAATATTCCATTCGTGGTTATCCATCGTGCTCCAGTGAAAATAGCCTTGTATCGGAATACCGTCTTGCTGCGCTTTATGCACCCAACCCAAATATTCTTTGATGCTTTCCACACGCACTTTCGGATCGTGCGTACAAATGCCGCTTTCCGTAATGATAATCGGCTTCTTGGTTTTTTTCCAGTAACGGTGAAACACATCGTAAAAACCTTTCGGGTCATATTCCCACATCAGGTCGGTACGTCTGCCTAGTTTTTTCAATTGCTCCGTGTGGTTCATATTGTCTAACGGAAACGGCCGGAACGACATTTTAGCATAGTAACTCAATCCCTGAAAATCCTGTTTCAAAAAATGATTATGGCAATAGTCCATAAACCACCAGTCGGCTATTTTTGCAAAAATATGTCCCGGAAATATTTCGCCTTTAAACTGTACCGTGTTAAACGAAATTCCAATCGGTGCTTTCGATTTTTGTTTGATGATATCATACGCTTCTTCGTGTGCGCGACTTATTTCTTTCAGCACTCTTCTGGCTAAAAATAATTTCCCTTTTTTAAATGGTGGAAACTCACCGGTGAGCCATCCGTTGGACACATACACATTTGGCTCGTTAAACGTGTTCCAGGTATCTACCAAATGTCCGAACGTATCGACGCTTTTTTGCACAAAATCCAGCCACATTTTCCGGTTGCCTTCTTTTTCCCAACTTCCTTCTTTTTCAAACCACAACGGATTGGTGAAATGATGCAGCACCAGCATAATATGCTTACCGCGGCGTTTCAGTTCTTCCATAAATTTAAGATAAGCGTCCACTTCTTTCGCATCAAATTCGGCAAATGGTGCTTTCTGCAACTTTCCCCAATCGTGACTCATACGATAGCCGTTACTGATCTGGCAAATATATTCCAGGTCTTCATCGCGATGCAAATCGTGTTGTGAGCATTTATCGAATGTGGTGCCGTCTTTGCATTTCAGGCCTTTCCAGTTATGTTCTGAGGCCGTTTCAATTTGATAAGCTGCGGTGGAAGTGCCCCAGATAAATCCTTCAGGAAATTGTAGTTTCATACGATAGTCGTGAGTCGTGAGCAAAAAGTCGTAAGCAAAAGAAATGAATCAAAGTAAAAACTTACGACTCACGACTTACTACTTACGACTATAAATATAAGAAACTATTTTGCGTTAAAAATATTTTATCTTAGTAATCTGAATGATGCCTGAAAACAAAGCTCCAAAAAATCGTGTCAGAGTTTTTAAAAGAAAAAACCTGCTGGAAATTCGCATTGCCTTGAAAAAAAATACGACAGCTTTGGTTGCCATGATTTTTGCAACATTGGCATGGATTATTGCTTTGTATGTGCTGGTTCGAATTACGTTACACCTTCAATATTTTTGGTTCAAAGCCGGACTCATTTTGAGCATTTTGGGTTGGTTTGCCTTAGGTATGGCCGGTGCCAGTTTTTTTGTATGGTTATTTTTTGGCCGCGAACGGATTCTGATTAACCATGAATATCTTATCACAGACAAGCCGCTTGTTTTTTTTTACAGAAGAAATTTTTATGATGTAGCCGGAATCTCGAACCTCAGGACAGATATTGAAATATACAAAGCCAATCGAAATGGCAGTTGGGTTGATGAAACAAGAACTGTTATAAAATTTGACACCGTCAGTAAGCTGGTAACATTTGCACGCGGTATTTCTAAAGAAGAAGCAGAATTTATCTTACTACAGCTTGCCAAATCATCCTATCTGAAAAAAGAGCAGTTTGCCGTTGAACAGAAAATCTAATTCAGTAATTCCTTACCGGTTTTTTTGACAATTTGTAATCGAATGTCAGCCTGTTTGTCTTTTTTTGCTTTCTCAGTTAGAGAATAGTGCATGTTTCTCACTAGCTGTTTGGCACCTTCGATATTATAATCAGACTCTTCGTATGTAGAAATATCTTTCAAAAACAGAATGCCTTTTTCAAGCACCATGTTGTTAGATTTTTCTAAATATTCGCCAAAAGATTTGAAATTAGGATAATAACTTCTTGGTGTATTTAACCAAATAGCTTTTTTGAAAAAGTCAAAATTATCTGCGATGGTATCTTTGAATACTCGAGCAACAGCAGTCATTACATCAGGATTCTCATAAGATGATAATTTAACTGCATACTCATATGCTTTGGGTTTGTTGTAAGAATTAAGATTGTTTAGTGCAGCAATCAAACAAATGTATGAAGAATCTTTATCAAGTACATTCTCCAATATTTCTACACTTTTATTTTTCTCAATTCTGGCTATTTTATTAATGGCTTTCTCGCGTACGGATGATTTTGCATCCGTATTAATTATATTTTGTATGGCTAACGACAACTGTGCTTTATTTGCATATTTATCAACTTCTATTGACTCTACGGCTTCCTGTCTGATATTCCAGTTTTTATCCTGCAACGCTTTCAATAAAAGTTCCTGCACCTTTGCATTATCTTTCTGACGTAACGCAAGTGCTTTTAATGCTTCCAGTTTATCTAAAAACAATGGTGCATTATAAAATTTAAAAATAAGTTCAGTTTCACTTAAGTCTTCTTTCTTTTCGCACAACAACACTTTATCTGCATCAAAATTCACTAGTTGCGGTGCCGATGCAGCAGGAAAATAAAAGGTACTTATTCTGTCATTTACATCAATAATTTTAGTTTCCTTTTTGCCGTTTAAGTAAATATCTACTTTTGTAGGAATGCGAAATGTAGGTCCATCAAAATCTGATTGCGTTTGTCGAACAGTCAACTCTATCGTCTTATTTTTCTCGTCATATTTATGCGTAATATCCAACACCGGATGCCCTTTGCTCATCCACCATTGCGTAAAAAACCAGTTTAAATCTTCACCGGTGATCTCTTCAAACACTTTGCGTAAATCGGAAATTTCTGCACTGTTGAATTTAAAATTTGTAAGGTATTTATTCAGCGATTTAAAAAATGCATCTTCACCAACATAGTTACGCAGCATATGCAGCACTGCTCCGCCTTTTTCATATCTTATGTCGTCAAAATTATCGTGCGGACTGTCGTAATAATAATTTATAATTGGTTCATTCTTAAACTTGGATGAGCGAATATACTTTTGTGTCGCTTTATAACGATAGGCTTCGGCCAGGTCTTTCCCATCTCTGTAATCATACCACATGTATTCAGAATAATCCGCAAAGGATTCATTCAACGTCAGGTTTGCCCAGGATTCAGCAGTGACCAAATCGCCAAACCATTGGTGGAATAATTCATGGGAAATAATCCAGTCAAAATCACCGTCAATTAATTTCTGACGATTACATAATAAACTTTCGTAATAAATAATAGCAGATGAATTCTCCATCGCACCTGCAGTATAATCATATGCCATTATGTTTGCCATCTTATCCCATGGAAAATCAACACCTAATTTCTGAGAAAAAAACTCCATCATTTCCGGCATATTTTTAAATATTTCTGCTACATCGTCTTTATATTTTGGAAACGTGTATGCAGAAACTTCTTTGTCACGCCAATAACTGGTGCTTTTATAATAATCACCAATTGCCAGAAAAAATAAGTATGGTGAATGTGGTTTATCTTGTTTCCAATGATCTGTTTTGGTACCGTCACCATTATCTTTCGAATCAAGAAGTAAGCCATTGGATAAAGAAATCAGATTTTTATCCAGCGTTACAAAAATCTCCTCCGTTGACTTTTGATTCGTAGCATCTAATGTTGGAAACCAGCACGAAGCCGCTTCTTCTTCACTCTGCGACCACATGTGCATGGGTTTGTACGGATTTTTATCTTCCACATCAATAAAATAAATCCCTCTGTCGGATTCACGTTGCAGGCTATCCTGCACGTAAGGTTGCGATACATAATCAATCAATAGCGCTATCTGATCATTTCTGGTATAATATCTTTCCAGATCAATCTTCAGCTGCATGGTATCGTAACTATAGTTCAGTTTTTTATTTCCTGAAGCTGTTATCAATTCTACTGAATTAATCTTCATGTATTTAGCATCCAGCACCAGTTGATTTTGATCATAAAAATGAGGCTTAAGCAATAACTCGGCAGTACCATAAATCACTTTTTCTTTAAAGACAGGTCTGAGATTTAGCTTTGTACTCAATAAATCAAAATATTTTTTATAAGAAGCTTTATAACTGGTAATATAATTCTGAGGTGTAATAATTACTTCCTCTAACAATTTCGGGTACTTTTTTTTGCCTTTTTTCTTGGGACAATTTGCACTTAATGATATGAAAACCAATAAAATAGAAAAAAATAAACAACTCTTACGCATTTGTACTTATTAACATCGTTTGAAAAAGTAAAGATAATGAATAATGGCTAATTACTTAATATCGTGTTGTGATACACAAAGGTACTAAACCACCTAACGCAATAGGTTGTTTAAAATCAAGAAATATTACAATATTAAGAATGCACAATAGGCTTATAACAGAAATATAAAAACACGACATGAAATACAAAGTTTTTTACAAAGAAGACAAATCACATGAAATTGAACTGGATAATCAACAAATAAAGATTGATGGTAAGCCTACAGAAATTGATCTGGTGAAATTATTGGACAACAAGTTCCATATTCTGCAAAATCACAAATCCTATTCTATAGAAATCATTCATGCAGATTATAATCTGAAACGTTTTTCCATCAAAGTAAATAATAATATTTACGACCTGAATTTGCAAACAGAATTGGATATACTGTTAGATAAAATGGGCATGTCCGCAACATCAGATGAAAAAATGGATAATGTGAAAGCACCGATGCCTGGTTTGGTGTTGGATATTCTGGTAGAAGCCGGACAGTCAGTAAAAAAAGGCGACAACCTCTTAATACTGGAAGCCATGAAAATGGAAAATATCATAAAAGCAAGTGGAAATGGTGTGGTTAAAAACATCAACATCAATAAAAAAGATGCGGTTGAAAAAAACCAGTTATTGATTGAAATGGAATAAGCATACTTGCTCCTTATTTCTTATACCTTATTACTGTAAACATGAATTTAGTTTCTCCTGAAATAGAAAAATATATTGAAGCACATACTACCGGTGAGAGTGATGTGCTGCAACAACTAAACCGAAAAACACAAACCGATGTGTTAATGCCGCAAATGCTAAGCGGAAAAGTACAAGGACAATTCCTGAAGTTTATTTCACAAATGGTACAACCGGAACGCGTTTTGGAAATAGGCACTTTTACAGGATATGC
This sequence comes from Chitinophagales bacterium, assembly GCA_035389165.1. Lineage (GTDB taxonomy): Bacteria > Bacteroidota > Bacteroidia > Chitinophagales > JADIYW01 > JADJSS01. Next base: position 1,503 of record DAOORG010000136.1, on the reverse strand, counting down.
TGCTATTTGCCTGGCAGAAGGCTTGACAGAAAACGGCAAATTATTTACCATAGATATCAATGAAGAACTGGAAGCTATTGTAAAAACACACGTAGAAAAAGCCGGTTTACAAAACAAGATTATACAAATCATTGGCAATGCCGCGCAGGAAATTCAACAACTAGATGAAACTTTTGATCTGGTATTTATCGACGCAGACAAACAAAACTATGGCTTGTATTTTGATTTAGTAATTGATAAAGTACGCACCGGTGGCATCATTTTAGCAGACAATGTATTATGGAGCGGAAAAATTATCAATGAACAAAAAGATAAAGACACGCAAAAATTAGCAGAATTTAACGATAAGGTGCAGCAAGATAATCGCGTGGAAAACGTTATTGTTTCCATACGCGACGGCATTATGATGATAAGAAAAAAATAAAAATGAAACCAACAAACTACATACTTACCACACTAACGCTGCTGATTTCCATGGCAGCCTTCGCACAAAAAAAAGATTCCAGTGCGGTTGTAACTTATATCAAACAATACAAAGATATTGCTATAGATGAGATGAAACGCGCTGCCATTCCTGCCAGTATCACACTGGCGCAAGGTATTCATGAAAGCAGTTTCGGCACCAGCTATCTTGCTAAAAACACCAATAACCATTTTGGTATAAAATGCAAGGAAACCTGGACCGGAAAAACTTTTAAATATACAGACGATGCTCCAAATGAATGCTTTCGCGTATATGACAAAGTAGAAGATTCTTACAAAGATCACTCCGATTTTTTAAGAAACCGGCCTTATTACACACCACTCTTTAAGCTGGACATTTACGATTATAAAGCCTGGGCTCATGGTCTGAAAAAATCCGGCTATGCTACCAATCCAAAATATGCGGAAATTTTAATTAAAACGATTGAAGATTATCAATTGTATGCTTTCGACAAAGGTGAATTGCCATCTTATATTAGTCCATTGCCAAAATCTGTGGTGGTAGAACAGGAAGAAGACGAATTTTACAACGTAACGGACAGCATGCAAATCGACGTACAAAAAACGATTATTCAGGAAAAAAAAACTGAAGTTTTAGTGCCGGCAAATTCGTCTCCGGTTATTCAAACACAGGCTCAACCAGTCACGACCAAAAAAATCAACAAAAGCATCTTTAAAGTTAATGACTGCAAAGCAGTAAAAATATATACGGCCAAAGGCGAAACACTTGATTTAATTGGCAATGTGCTGAAAATTGAAAAAGAAGATTTATTAGCCTTTAATGACATTACAGACGAATCCAACTTAAAAGACGGTCAGACGATTTTTATTCAGCAAAAAAAGAAATCCAACAAAGAAGGCACCTACAAAGTGAAAGCTGAAGATAATATGTGGAGCATTTCGCAAAAAAAAGGTATACGATTGGCGACTTTGTTAAAAATGAATAAACTGGAACAAGGCGAAGAACCTGAAGCAAAACAAACCCTTGTATTAAAAGGAAAAGCGAAAGAAAAACCTGTT
>DAOORG010000135.1:0-6860 GCA_035389165.1 Chitinophagales bacterium | reverse complement strand
GTGGAGAATATCGGATTCGAACCGATCGCCTCTTCACTGCCAGCGAAGCGCTCTAGCCAAATGAGCTAATCCCCCAATTATAAAGAACAATCGCAAATATAGAAAATAAATTTAACCTGCCAATTCTAAAATTAAAGTAGCGGCTTTTTGTGAAGCTCCTTTTGTGCCCATTTTTTGAAATAAGCGATTATAGAATTCTTGTTTGGAGTCTTGCATTAATTTTTCTAACTCTTTCGTAATCTTCTCTGATGTGCAATCGTATTGTATCAATTCTTCTGCAATTTTCTCATCGGCAATCAAATTAGGCAATGAGATAAACGGCACTTTTATGAGTCGTTTGCCTAACTGGTAATTCAACCAGGAAGTTTTATAAATGACCACTTGCGGCACATTAAACAATGCTGTTTCTAATGTTGCCGTGCCACTGCATACAATGGCTGCTTTTGCCATCTTAAGTACCTTATAAGTGGAATCAAAAACCAGTGTGACATTATCCGGAAATGAATCTGGATATAATGCTCTTAATCCTGAGATTCCGGTGATAATAAATTGTTCATTAGGGAAATTTCTTGCAGTTTCCAGCATGACTGGTAATAACGTATTTATTTCCTGTTTACGGCTGCCAGGCAAAAGAGCGATAGATTTTGTTGTATCTGCTCTTTGTGTTTCCGATGTCGGTATAGAAATCTCATCGAGTAACGGATGACCAACATAGTGTGCATTGACATACTGATGTTTATCGTAAAATGCTTTTTCAAACGGTAAAATACACAACATCAAATCAACGTATAGCTTAATTTTTTCCACTCGGCTTTCATTCCATGCCCAAAATTTTGGAGAAATATAATACACCACTTTAAAGCCTTGTTGTTTACACCATTTTGCCATCCTTAGGTTGAAGCCAGGATAATCTATTAAGATGATAACCGTCGGTTGAAAGCTTACAATATCTTGTTTTATTTCCTTGAAATTACGTCGAATGGTGCGCAGATTCTTTAACACTTCGTAAAAACCCATAAAGGCAAGTCTTTCCAGACCAAACAGCAACTCAACATTAGCTGCTTTCATTTTTTCGCCACCAATTCCTTTGAATGAGGCTTGCGTGTCTGCCATAGCAAGCTGTTGCACTAAATTACTTCCGTGCAAATCACCGGATGCTTCACCTGCTATGATGTAATACTTCAATAAATGAAATTGAATGATTAGACAACGTATTTTACAATAAACATCGCTGCGATGTATAAGATAGATGCAATAAAAATTCCTTTACACAATAAAAATTTCTTCAATAAATTAAACAGAAAAAACACCGGAAGATTTATAAACACACATACTTTTATAAATGACGGTAAAACAGATAAGTCTCTTGCACTGGCTATGTATTCGTTCCAGGGCAGATAATCAAATTTAATTTCTCTGTAAGCAAAAAACATCAGCATGGGCAGCACTAAACCAAGTATAAATCCGAATAAGGTTTGGTCTGCTTTTTCCAGCATGGATTGGTTGGTTGATTCCGTACTCATAACTACTATTTAATTGATTTCGCTCAAAAATAAGTCTTTGAAACAATTATTACTACTAAAACGTATGAATTGTAACAATTATTGAGCTAAAAACTAAGTTTACTTACTCAGTTTCAGGTTGTATAATTGTCCTAAACCTGCTGCGATGCCGCCAATGCCACTTATAAAATGTGCCGAAACATCGCCTACATTAAAAACTGCTTTCAAAATAGAAGCGGCACTTAATAATATCAAACCACCAAAGAATACAAATGCCGGTATTTTATTTTGATGATGAAATTTGTAACCATGTAAGATAGAAGAAGTACCTAATACAAAGACGCTCGATATAATAATATATTCTACCCAGTGATATTGCTCAAAATAAGCCGCAGCAACAGGCAATAAAACCACTAAGACCGGCGTAATAATGCAATGAACAGCACATAAAACCGACAAAAATACACTAAGCCTTTCTGAATAATGTTGGTGTTTATGCGTATTTTTGTGTACTTTCATTGTTGTAATTGAGTTGCAAATATAGCCTATTTTTGCAACTTTATTGCATTAAAGTGTTAAATTTATTTCATGCAAAATCTGGAACATATCCTAAAACACCACAATTTGCGCATCACACAGGTACGGTTGGAAATACTTCAATTTTTTCAAACGAACAAGATCGCACTGACGCATGCCGACTTAGAAACCTTTTTTTCTAAAAAGTTTGACCGTGTTACCATCTACAGAACTTTGACTTCTTTTTTGGAAAACGGACTTTTACATAAAATTCCTGATGATTCAGGAATCGCTAAATATGCACTTTGCCACCATGAAGGCACAGAGCACACGCACGATGACCATCATGTGCATTTCAAATGTAAGAAATGCGAAAAGATTGAATGTTTGCATAATCTGGAAATTCCGAAATTACATTTACCTAAAAAATATAAAATGGAACACGCTAATTTATTAATTGAAGGAATTTGCGCGTATTGTAATCCTTAACTGAACATTTTCTATAAAAATCCGTCTTATTATAAATGGAAAAGAATACACTCCATAAGTCTGAACCAAAAGTATACGAACAATCGGTTCAGAAAAAATACAGAAACTACAAGTGGATGCTTTACCTTAGCATTGGCGGACTTTCTTTGATGTTTCTAAGTCTTACTTTCCTTTATTTTGCGGATCACTTACAAAGCAAACAACCGGACATAAAAATTATTCCTGTTTTTTACTGGAACACCTTAATTCTGTTGGCAAGCAGTTTGGTTATTGTTATGGCAAAAAAACATTTCAGACAAGATAATTTTTCTAAATATAAAACCAGTTTGGTTGTTTTATTAGGTCTTGGCATTTTGTTTTTGGTCGGACAAATTACAGGCTGGCTGGCCTTGTTTAGTACCGGTTATAATTTCACGCATAAATCCGCTGCCTATTTATATGTCATTTCAGGCATTCACGCATTGCATATTTTAGGTGGATTGATTTTTTTAGGTGCTTTTATTGTAAAAAGCTGGAGAATGCTGAATAATTACGCAATGTCAGTAGTATATTTTACAGATCCTATTTCAAAATCTCAATTAACGCTTTTCGGTACCTTCTGGCATTTTCTGGGTGTCTTGTGGATTTATCTTTTATTTTTCTTCGTATTAATTGGTTAAACAACAAACTATGTTCGGTTTATTTAAATCCAAAAAAAAAGAAATCAGCACTAAAGACTTTATCTGGAAAAACGATGAGGTGAAATACAACGCGCTAATAAAACACTTGAAAGAACAGGAAAAATCTGTATTGATTTATTATTTTGAAGACACGAAGAATGCCATTGAAGAAATTTTAACTGCAGCATCCGTTAATTACAGCAACGAAGCAAATTCATTTGCAACTAAAGTCTGGTTGATGAATGCCACTGCCTTACTGCACAAATCCGACATTGGCAACAGAACCGTAATTTTTGCAGAACACCATCCGTCTTTTGCTCGCGAAAATGAAATAAAAGAATATTTATCGGATAAACTCGGAATTCAGGAAATCACCTTTTATACTTCGTTTGACGATAAACTTTTACAACTATTCGGTTCGGAACGTATTCTGCAACTTTTAGAAAAAATGGGTTTCAAAGATGATGAAGTAATTGAACACAACATGATCAGCACTTCAATAGAAAGAGCTCAAAAAAGAATTGATGAAAATCTTTCAATTCATAATAACAATTCGCGACAACGAAAAGACTGGTTTGATTTAAACTTACCTGCTATCGAAAAGTTCTAAAAATTTGCTGTACTTCCAGCACCATTTCAGTATTAATATTCAGGTGGAACACTAATCTTATTTGTTGTTTACCGAATTGAACCGCTAAAATTCCATGCGCTTTTAAGTATGCTAAAACTTCGTCAACAGCAGTTTTTGTTTCATCAATACTGAATATCAAAATATTGGATTCGCAAGGCAGTACATCCACTATCCAGTTTAATTCTGCTAAGACTGCAGCCACTTGTTGTGCATGCTGATGATCTATTGCCAGTCGTTCCACATTATGTTCTATAGCAAACAAACAGGCTGCTGCCAGATAGCCAGCCTGACGCATGCCGCCACCAAATACCTTGCGGATTCTTCTGGCTTTTCTGATAAATTCTTTGTTGCCGATTAGTATAGAACCAACAGGAGCACCTAGTCCTTTGGAAAAACAAACACTTAACGAATCGCAACATTCACCTATTTGTTGTGTGGTGTATTTCTTTGCAACTATAGCATTGTACAAACGAGCACCATCCATATGTAATTTCAATCCGTGTGCATCGCAGGCAGCTTTTATTTCTTTAATGGTTTGCAACTCATAACAACTTCCACCGCCTTTATTGGACGTGTTTTCCAGACAAACCAAACTGCTTTTCGGCAACCAGTCAAAATCAGGTTGTATGTTTTCTATTACTTGTGCTGCCGTAATTCTGCCTTTATCGCCGTCAATTAATTTTACGGAAACGCCGGAATGAAAGGCAAAGCCAGCCGTTTCGTAATAATAAATATGCGCCGTTTTATCTAAGATAATTTCATCCATCGGCTGCGTGTGTGCTTTTACTGCAATCTGGTTGGCCATCGTGCCGCTGGCGCAAAACAAGGCTGCTTCGTGCTGAAACAAAGTAGCCATCTTTTCTTCCAATAAATTTATTGTCGGATCTTCGCCAAACACATCATCACCGGTTGTTGCGGCAAACATCGCCTTTAGCATCTCGGCAGATGGTTGTGTCACAGTATCACTTCGTAAGTCAATCATGTGTGAAAATAAACAAGGTTAATTGAAATTAAAAAAGCTGCTGCAGGAAATGACGAATAGCATCTCGCCAAAGTAAAACAATAAATAAGACACCCCAAAGAGCACCAAAAAAATGAGCGTCATGTCCGACATTATCCGTTCCTTTTCTACCCATATAATAAGAATACACAAGATATAATGGACCTAAAATATAAGATGGAATAAAAAACGGAATCGGGAAAATCATCAGCTTCTGCGTTGGATATAATACGATACTGACAAACAAGATAGCCGATACCGCACCTGATGCACCTAAAGCATTATACTGCGGATTATCTTTGTGTTTAAAGTAAGAAAAAGTAGCACTCATAATCAATGCTGAAAAATATAAACCGACATACAAATAAGGACCAGCATCATTAAATATTTGCGTCAAAGCAGTTTCCACGTTCAATCCGAAAAGATACATCGCATACATGTTAAAAAACAAGTGCATTAAATCAGCATGGATAAAACCCGATGATATAAAACGATAATACTGTTTGCGCTTATCAATCACATAAGGATTAAAAATACAGTTGGACATTAATGCCTGATTGCCAAACGCCAGTATACTGGAAATAACGGTGATAGCAATGATAATGTATGTAATCATGTATTAGTCGTAAATGATGAGTCGTGAGTCGTAAGTAATTCCTGTTAATTTTCTTTTTTCTTCTTATTGGTTGCCGGTAACATTTTTTTGAGCATGGCACCTGTTAAGCTTTTCGCATTGTCTCTGTTCAGCAACCTGCTGTTAATGAACACCTGCGTTTTATTCAAAAATCCGGGAACCACATACGCTTCTTTGCCTAAACTATCTAATCCTATTTTCACCACTGGTGCCGCTTCCATCAGCATCGGACCATCTTTCATGCCTTTCGTCATCTCAGATTTAGTCATACCCGGACAAACCGCCAGCACATCTACATTTTTATCTTTAAATTCATAATTCATACTTTCCGCCAGCGATAAAATATACGCTTTCGTGGCAGCATAATGCGATAAATAAGGATGCGCACTGAAGGCACTGATACTCGATGTGAAAATGATGCCGCCTTTACCTCTGCTGATAAATTGTTTGCCGAATTCATAGGCCAGAATAAACGGCGCTTTCGTATTCAGTTGCAGCATTTGTAAATTTCGTTCTAAAGAACCACGATAGAAATGACCTTCACAGTTCATGCCGGCATTGTTTACCAATAATCCAACTTCCAGGTCTTTGGTTGCATCTAAAATATCAAACTGAAAACCATCTTTGCTTAAATCGGCTTCCACTACTTTACAATCAATTTGGTATTTTTCAATCAGTGCAGACGCTAAAGAATCCAGCAACTGTTTTCTGCGTGCCACCAGCACCACATTCAATCCTTTTTCGGCAATCTGATGTGCAAACTCTACACCTATGCCACTCGAAGCACCGGTGATAATTGCCCAGTCGCCATACTTATCTTTAAACTTAGTATCCATTTTTTTTAATTATGCTGAAAGATAAGCAAAAAGTGCAAAAACGTTACTTCGATGACTTTTATTATCTGAGTCGTCTTATTTTTTATGAATTTTCATTTTGTTAAAATTTTCTTAAAAAAATTGGAACTTTTATTTCAAATTATTTGTAGATTGAATCATAAATAAGTAAAACTATATGTACACCTTCAAAAAAGTCTTGTTCATCGCAGCAAGCATTCTCTTCCTCAACAGTTGCAACAAATACACACCTGAAAATGCCGTACGATGTGTAATGACCAATTTTGAAGATGAAATTGAAAACAACCAGAATTTAGTATTCACCTTCAACAAGGAATTATTGAAAAATGATTCTTTGGTGGATAAATGGATTGACGAAGATTTGATCAAAATATCGCCGAATGTTCCAGGCAGATGCAAATGGACTTCTACCCGAGAACTTATTTTTTCGCCACTGGAAGAGTTTCCTTCTGCTACCGATTTTAAAGTCACCATTTCCGATAAAGTGACCCAACAGGCACCAACTGCACTTAAATTATATGGTGAAACCACTTACGAATTTCATACTTCCTATCTTACCCTGATTGGATCGCATA
>DAOORG010000134.1:2032-6884 GCA_035389165.1 Chitinophagales bacterium | reverse complement strand
TAACACCATCTAAAATGGCATCTTTAATGGCATCTTTAATCATACCTACTTCGCGAGATGGTCTGATATTGAATGTTTGCATAATAATTTCACCGGTGATTGGCGGTTGCCAGTTCCGGATGTGATCACGCGCTTCCACTTCTTTTATTTTCTGTAAAACCAGTTTCAGATTTTCTTTATATCGTTTTACTTTATCTTCATTTTTAGAGGTGATATCCGCATCGCATAGCAACAACAAACTTTCCAAATCATCGCCTGCATCAAAAATAATTCTGCGAATGGCACTATCCGTAATATTCTCTTTCGTTAATGAAATTGGACGCAAATGCAAGGCTACCATTTTTTGCACAAACTTCATTTTTTCATCCAGTGGCAATTTCAGTCGTGTGAAAATCTTTGGTGTCCATCTTGCGCCTACTACTTCATGACCGTGGAACGTCCAGCCATGACCTACTTCAAAACGTTGTGTGGCCGGCTTTGCTATATCGTGCAAGATTGCAGACCATCGCAACCACAAATCATTGGTGTTTTCAGAAAGATTATCTAACACTTTCAGCGTGTGGTAAAAATTATCTTTGTGTCCGTAATTATCCACCATGGAAACACCATGCAACCTGATCATTTCCGGAAAAAACTGATGCAGTAATTTGGTATTAAATAATAACTTAAAACCGACGGAAGGCTTCTTAGATAAAATAATCTTATTTAGTTCATCCGTAATTCTTTCCTGTGAAATTATTTTCAATCTGTCAGCCAAGGGTTCAATTGCCTGATAGGTTTTTTCTTCAATTTTAAAATTTAATTGTGATGCGAAACGCACTGCACGCAACATACGCAACGGATCATCATCAAACGTAATTTCCGGATTTAATGGTGTTCGGATAATTCCATTTTTTAAATCTTCCAATCCGTTGAATGAATCTATGATTTCGCCAAATTTATTTTTGGATAAGTGAATCGCTAATGCATTTATGGTAAAATCTCTGCGATTTTGATCGTCTTCCAATGTGCCGTCCTCCACAATTGGTTTGCGCGATTCGCGGCGATACGATTCCTTACGAGCACCTACAAATTCCAATTCTATATCGTGCAATTTAATTTGTGCTGTGCCGAAATTTTTGAAAAATGCAACGTGCAAGTGTTTTGTTTCCGGATATTGTAACTTATAATTATCTGCTACTTTTTGGGCCAGCTCAATGCCGCTGCCTACACAAACGACATCAATATCTTTACAATCTCTGTTTAAAATTTTATCACGAACAAAACCGCCTACCGCAAATGCTTCAATTTGTAAGTCATCCGCACTTTGCGCTACGAGCTGTAGCAATTCTGTCTCTCTTGTTGTAAAAATTAATTGCATTGTTTGCAAAAATAGGTATAAGTAACGAATTTTTTGTATCACAGAGTTGCACGGAGTTCTTCACAGATAACACGACGATTTATACTCAGTGAGTTCTCTGCGTAACTCTGTGATATTTTATTCATTAAAAAAATTAACGTAAATAATCTATTGAATTGTCAGCATTAATTTTTATCAGTTTGGATGGAAATTTATAAACGGATGTGTCGTATTTCTCATCTACTATAAAATCTACTTTATTTTTTATTTGGTCTGAAATTTCATCAAAAGAAACAGGATTTTTTTCTCCTGAAATATTTGCTGAAGTAGAGACAATCGGCTTGCCAAATTCTTGAATTAGTTGACGGCAAAATGGGTGATTTACTATCCGTATTGCTATTGATTTATCGTTGTTTAGCACATTGGTAGCCAATCCGGTTGGGTTTGAATAAATAACGGTAGTTGGCAATTCGAATGAACTGATTAAAGCTTCTGTTTCGTCGGAGATCGTTACATACTTTTTCAGCATTTCTACAGCATCTACCAGGATAATCAGGCTTTTTTCTTTTGGCCTTTTTTTAATGTCAAAAACTTTATCTACGGCAGTTTCATTCGTTGCATCGCAGCCAATTCCCCAAATAGTATCCGTTGGATATAAGATGGTTTTACCATCTTGCAGGCATTTATGCGCTTCTAAATAGTGTGGATGAGTGTCTGGCATAATTTCTTCATTTATGAAAAAATAAAAAAAACGTGCAGTAAATATACTACACGTTCAATATTAAACGGTGGATATTCTTTTATTCCGGCAAATAGAGTATTCCGTATTTGTAGTGTTTTTTGAAAGAACCATGAATCAACACTTCATTTTTCCAGAGATGATCGGATAATTTGGGTGCAAACATCATATCTATATCTTTATTTCCAAATAATGTTTTTCTGAAAATTATTTTTCCGTTTTTATCCATTTTTACCAAATCCGTTACAATTCTTCCGCTTACATCTGCTTCTTTTCGTTCGCTCAACGTTTTGGCATCATTAAACAAGAAATAGTAATTGCCATTGTATTCACTGAAATTAAAAGAGTTAAAATGGTTGGTATTTGGGAACGTAAATTTCTTATCAATGACTGATTCGAATTCTCTTTTACCATCCAATGCAAAACGAGCTACAATTATATCATCGGTATGGTAGTAAATAGTAGTTCTGGTTCCGCTGGAAGTTGATGTGGTGGTGGTGGTGATATAATCTTTTTCAAAACAAATATTTACGGTTTTGCTTGCTCTGTCGAACATGACTCTTTTAACTTTGAATGCCATTGCACCTTTTTCTGCTTTCTTTTCATTTTCGCCAAAAAGTTCCTCTTTCACATCACCTGAAAAAGGATAGATATTATTAGAGATAATTGCTCCGTCTGCATTCATCACTATTGAATATGTTCCGTTTGCTCTTAATGATTTATTATTGGATATATTGGTGTATGAGCCAACTACCATGATGTTTCCATTTTCCAAATCGACGACACTGCCGCTCAACGGCGCTGCATCATTTAGTTTTACAATAATATCTTTATACACATTTGCTGAAGTAATTTTCAGAATATGAAATTTATAGTTAGGCGTTTTTCTGTCTTTATCATTCTCGTAATGTTTTGCAGCAAAGTAAACGTCTCCATTATTCATTATTGAGTTATCAATCAAATCAAACTTTTTATCTGTATAAGAGAGCGTTTTATTTACTTTATATAAAACCTTCATCTTATCATCCATCACAAGAAATGTCACCTTTTGATTCACTGATTTTGCATCTTGCAATCCCTGCGAATACATATATAGCACTTTAGAAGAATCATAACTCATAAAAGAACCTTCCACATCAGAATCAAATCCCATATTTATACCAAATCCCATAAAGCTAAACGGTTGTTTAAAGCTGTACGGATATTCCAGTATCTTAGTAAAATTGGGGTTTAAGTTATTTGATTTAGTTGGTGTGGTGTATGTTATAATACCTTTATCTTCTTTTTTATCAATACCCGTCATGAAAAAATAATTACCACTTTTTGTGGTATAGACATCTTCGAGTGTCAAATCGCTTTTACCAAACTTATAATCTATTTCCTGTTCGCCGAGCGCGTTATGTTTGAAATCAAAAAAGAACATTTTCGTGTTTTTCATAGATTGTTCTACAACGTAATAGGCTTTGTCTGTATGTCCGCCATAGCGCAACAGGGTAAACATACCACCATCTTTTTTGTAATCAGGCCCCCAGGTTATCTTTACATCCTGAGCAAAAACAGCAATTGAATTCAGTAATACTAATACTGTCAGAAATTTTTTCATATTTTTAAACTTATTTATTTATGTAAAAATATAACAATTTTCAAACTAACAAAATAAATATGCAGTAATAGTGAAAATAAAAAATAAGAAGTTTATAAACTTTTATATACATCCATCATCTTTTCCGTCATTTTTTGCGGATTGAATTTCTGAATTTGCTGCATGGCTTTTTCTTTAATTTCTGCAGCTAACTCCAGATTGTAATAGATGAAATTGATGGCTGCAGATATTTCTTCGACATTCGTCGGATCAATAAAGATACACGCATCACCGCCTACTTCCGGCATTGAAGAAAGATTGCTGGTTATAACAGGTTTGCCGCAACGTAAGGCTTCGAGAATGGGCAACCCAAAACCTTCGTACAAGCTTGGATACACCAAACCTTGTGACATATGATAGATAATAGGCAATTCGTACCAGGGCAAATCTTTCAGAAAAAAAACTCTGCCTTCCAGTTGTTTATCATAGATATATTCTTCCGCTGCTCCGTATTCGTCGCCGCCGTTAGAAACTGCCACTAAGTGCTTATCCTGATTTTCCGGCAAGGTCATTGCCTCCAACAAACGCAGAAAATTCTTGCGTTTACTAATAGCACCTACATACAACACGAAATCTCTCGGCAATCCGTAGCGTGCAAAATATTCTTCTTTTAAAACGTAATTACATTCGTGTTCGTATTCCTTATTCCAGGTTGGATACACCACATGAATTTTCTCTTCCGGCGTTTTGGTCAATTCTATTAAATCCTGTTTTGTTTGCTCACTTACTGCAATCACCGCATCAGCAATATGACAAGCTTTTTTAGTTTTATACGCATACATTTGTCGGTCAATAAACGGGAACGTCTTAGGTAGCTTATGGAAAATAACATCATGAATGGTGACTACTTTTTTGATACCTGTTGGCAATTCCGGCACTTCATTGCTTAGGCCGTGATACACATTAATTCCATGCTGTGCAATATCGTCTTCTACACCTTTAAATCTCCAAAGGTCTGCACTGAATGCATCAGAAACAATAGTTCTGTCTACAAAAGCAGGATATTTATACTGGCTATCTTCAAAGTATTTCTGGTGTACAAAAATTTTATATTCCTCTTCAGGATAAAACTGCAATAAACGGTTAAACAATGTTCGGGAATAATTTCCCAAACCCGTTTTATTATCATATA
>DAOORG010000134.1:0-1932 GCA_035389165.1 Chitinophagales bacterium | reverse complement strand
AAACGGTTAAACAATGTTCGGGAATAATTTCCCAAACCCGTTTTATTATCATATAGACGTTTCCCGTCGAAACCAATTGTCATAGTAGTAAGTAATAATTCTTAATAAAGAGTCCATTGTCAATAGTCCATAGACCATCGTATTTTACCGTCGACTGTGGACCGCCGACCATTTACTATACAGCCACATTAAAATCTCTCAATGCATCGTTCAAGGATGTTTTAGTATCCGTACTGGCTTTGCGTTGACCAATAATTAAAGCACAAGGCACCTGATAGGTTCCTGCCGGAAATTCTTTCGGAATGGTTCCCGGAATCACTACACTTCTCGCAGGCACCACACCACGGTATTCTATTGGCTCAGGACCGGAAACATCGATGATTTTCGTAGACATCGTTAATACGACATTAGCACCGAGTACCGCTTCTGTTTCCACGCGAACACCTTCTACCACAATACAACGGGAACCAATAAAACAATTATCTTCTATAATAACAGGTGCCGCCTGCACCGGCTCTAAAACACCACCAATACCTACACCACCACTTAGATGTACATTCTTTCCTATTTGAGCACAACTACCAACTGTTGCCCAGGTATCTACCATGGTACCGCTTCCTACATACGCACCAATATTTACATAAGATGGCATCATCACTACACCTTTTTCCAGAAAGGCACCATGACGCGCTATAGCATGAGGCACTACTCGAACACCTAATTCTGCATAATTCCTTTTAAGAGGAATTTTATCGTAGAATTCAAAAGGACCTACTTCAATGGTTTCCATTTTTTGGGTCGGGAAATATAAGATAACTGCCTTTTTAACCCAGTCATTCACTTTCCAGCCATCAGTTGTAGGTTCTGCTACACGCAATTTCCCTGTATCTAACAGCGTTATAACATCGTTAATTGCTTTCAACGTAGCTTCTTCCTGCAAAAGATTCCTGTCGTTCCAGGCATTTTCAATAATTTGTTGTAATTGGTTCATAAAAATTGCGAAATTTGATTCCAAAAATAAATATTTAAAAATATGGATAAGGTTAAAGTTCAATTAAATGTAAGCACAAAATGGTTCATCCTGTTTTTTGTGTTGACAACTTTTGCAGGTTGCAGTAACAAGAAAAAGGTAGAAGTGAAAAACAAAGACGGAATTGTGGTGGAAAGTTATTTCACAGACAAGAAAAATCCGGAAATAAAAATTGGAATTTATAATAAATACTACGATGATGGAAAAATTCTGGAGGTAGCTACGTATGAAAATGGAAAATTGAATGGCTTACGTACTTTATATTATCCGAATGGAAAAATTATGCAGACAGAAAACTATGTGGAAAATAAATACGAAGGAAAGTTCGCAGCTTATTATGAAGATGGCAGCCTTCAACAGGAAGGTGTTTATAAAGACAATATGATGAATGGTGTTTGGAAAAACTATTTCAAAACACCTAAAAATAAAGTGAAAGAAGAAATTACCTTGGTAGACAATCATGTAAACGGCCCTTATAAGGAATATTACGACAATGGAAATTTGCTGGCATCTGGTACTAAAAAAGAAATTATGGAAGATTTTGATGTCTTTGACGGTGAAGTAGAAATTTATGATTCTCTGGTAAATAACAAACTTATCCGTAAATTGCAGTTCGAAAATGGCCGTCAGGTAAAAAAAGAAGAAATTAATAATTAGACGAACTATGAAAAAAATACTGTTTTCTATACTTTTCGTAAGTATACTGGTGGCTTGTGAGAGCACCACAAAGACATTTGGCGATGCGTTTACCATTAAAAATCCTGTTTCAATAAATGAGGTACTGTCGCAACTAAAAACGAATCAGACTGTTAATGATGTGCAGATTGAAGGTAAGATTGAAAAAAGCTGCATGAGTGAAGGTTGTTGGTTTACCATTAAAGATGCTGGTGGCACGGAAGTGT
>DAOORG010000133.1:0-6916 GCA_035389165.1 Chitinophagales bacterium | reverse complement strand
ATAAACTATTTACACTTTAAAAAATAAACATATTTTCCACGAATCGTGAATAAACAGGGAAAAAGTGGCATCTATGTTTATTAAAAATAAAAAAGAGAATTCAATCTGTTGATTAAATTCTCTTTTTGTATAAAACGCATTTTCAGAAGACTTCAGTAAGGCTATCTGATTGGTAAATCATTAAGGTAAACCAGTTACTTTAATGTCGTCTATTTCGTATGTAGTGGCTGGAGCTGTAGCAACATATTTGAATGCAACGTAAACAGTTCCGCTGTAAGAGCTGATGTCTATCTGTCCAGAACTAATAAAGCTACCGAAGCCGCTTCCTGGTCCGGTTGCGATGGTTGCCGGCAAAGCAGTCCAGGTAAATGATTGCGGACTTGTACTTGTTCCGTCATAATCTGTTGAAATAAATGCTTGTAAGGTTGCAGCACCATTATCAAAGCCTGCTGCAGAAGTGAATGATAATTTTTCAGCACTAGATGCATTTAAATTAATAGCTGGTGATATCAACCATTGAGTTGAAGAACTACCATTACTGATAGAAAACACATCTGCTTTAGTACAGATAACACTTCCAAATTTGGCAACTTTAAATACATTGCCACCAATTTCATTTATATTTTGCCAGTTTGCAAGACTCAATACTGCATTATTGGATGCGGTTACTGCATTGAAATTTTCTTCTAATAATACCAAAGCATTCGGATCAGAACCATCGCATTTAATTCCGTTCATGTCTGTTTCTGCACCGTCACGTAAAATCAATTGTTTGTCTGTACGGTAAACTGTATATACACCAATGATTGAACCTTTTCCTTTTGGTGTTAACTTTGCAGCAAAATTTGCATAACCACTACTACGCACTTCAATTTCATCGTTATCGCATTCTTTCAATATTCTGCTCACGGATGATTTATTTACGGCATCTGCAAATGGCTGATTGGCATCTGAAGCTGAAAATTCTACATTAGATAATCTGATTAAACGGTTCTGAAATGAATTGTTCAAATCGTCTATATCTGCCACATCAATAGGCACTACCGGATTTCCGGCATTTGCTTTTACAATATATTTTGTGATGAGCGTTGATGGAATTTCTACCGTTGAACCGGTGATATCAATTCCGCCATATAAACCGATTAACGCATTATCTGCCGCAAGTATTAAATCTTTGCATTTTACATAAATTTTTCTTCCCACCGGAAACTCGCCATTCAATGCATTTTGATCGATAGCCACAGAAATACCTGCTGAACCATCGTCAATAATAATTTGATTAAAGATGTTACCACTTTTATCGTTGGCAACTACGATACCTGAAATAATGATATCGTCAGTTAGTTTAAGATTTGTTCCTGAAAATAATAATTTCAGTTCTGCAATGGTATGTGTAACCGGCAAATTTGGATCCACCGTTTCAAATGGCGGCTCATCAAAATTATCTTTTTTACAAGATGTTGTGGTTATAGCTAAAAACGCTATCATTATAACCGCAATTTTTGAAATGTTTATCATTGTATTGAATTTATTTTGTTTGTTTGATAGATTTAGAATCGGAAGGTTAAGTTAGCATAGAAATTTATACCAAATGCATAGCTGTATCTGGATGGGAATTTACCTGCATCTTTTTCGAGATAATCAAAACGCAATTGTTCTCTTCCGCTTACTACAAATTTGGTGTTATTGGTTAAGTTAGAAATTCCGGCATTGATTACCATGTATGCATTATAAGCATGTTTTCCTTTCATTTTTTTGAAAGTAGATTGCAATCTCCAGGAATATCCACCACTCATATCAACTGTCCATTGACCTTTTTTATTGTAGCGTTCCTGATTGATAATGCTGTTCCATTGCTCTGATTGATACGGCACCTGATCGGTAGCACGTACGGTTCTGT
Source organism: Chitinophagales bacterium (assembly GCA_035389165.1). Lineage (GTDB taxonomy): Bacteria > Bacteroidota > Bacteroidia > Chitinophagales > JADIYW01 > JADJSS01. The sequence continues at coordinate 5,016 of DAOORG010000133.1, read as the reverse complement.
GTGTAGGTGCAATTTCGGTAAAGAATCTGTCAAAGAAGTTAACAGTTGCTCCAACATACCAGAATTTTTTTGAACGATAAAAAAGGCCCAAAGAATACGCCTGTTGTGGAATATTTGGTACATAGAAGTTTTTACTGTAAATCGTTTCCACTTCATTTACTGACGGCTGATTGTCAATAGTCAATCGACCTTGCTGGCGGCTGGTATAGTAGAATTTGCCAATAGAAGCAGCCAGGTTCATGCTTAATCCTTTATACAATTCAGCAGAAAAACCAAGCTCACCACCATAATGTCTTCTGTCTATATTCGTAAGTGTATAGCTTGCCAATCCGAAGAAATCATCATCAAAATAAACCAAGACATTAGAGCCGTCTTTAAAGTCTGTAAAGAATCCGGTTGCACGCAATTTATACTTAGGTGCATTGAAAATGTAACCACCTTCGAAAGAACCAATTTTTTCACTTTCAACGCCATTTGCTAAATTTCGAACACGTGGAGAAACAAACAAGTTGTCCCAGAAAGGTGCTCTTGTTTGATAAATTCCATTTCCGTATAAGTAATGTCTTCCGGTTATTTTATAGGTAACACCTGCTTTTAATGCGTAATTATTATACACGTACACTTTTGATTTTCCTTCTGATTCATCAGGAGTTAAACCATTTTTGTAATAGCCAATACGAAATTGTGAGGTATTAGAAAATTCAGCTGCAGCAAACCAATCCACATGTTTTGTCTGATGATTTACCTGACCCCAAAATGATGTTTTATGCACTACTGATGCATAATTATAACCATACTTATCACCTACTCTTGCAACTCTGTTAGGGTTATTTAAATCCGGATAAGTAACAGAAATATTTGTATTAACAGAATCGTCCGTAAAACTATTCTGGTCTAAATAAAAATCACCACCTAATAAATCTTTAACTCTTTTATAGTTGTTTACTTTTTGAAACTGATAAGTTAAACCTGCTGTAATATCAAATTTCTTAACTGCAACGTTGTATACTGTATTGAAATTAAATCTATGGTAAAACTGAGAATTATCACCTACTATGTATACTGCATTTTTTCCGGTTACAGAATTTCCTGCTTGTCCGTTTACGTTATTGATGGTTTCCGGTGTTACATTATTATTTACTTCATACAGACGGTTCCAGTTTAATTGTAATTTATCAGGATTAGAAACGATATCGGTAAACACCTGATTATAAGTATCCTGTGTGGTAGAGTCATCGAAATAACTTGGTAAATATTTATAATAATCAGGTCTTGGATCTTCCACATTTGTATTTCTGTCAATACTTGACAAACTTCTTTCTCCGAAAGAATAGCCGCCAGCCGTCATCAGGTGCATGCTTTCTTTAGGTTTCCACTCGTGTGTTAAAATCATGGTAGGTTGATGGCGGTATTCAACTCTTGAATTACGTATTTTACCTTCCTGATAACCCCAATTTGGATTGTAATAGTTGGAACCAGCTAAATCATAAGCTTCCTGTGTGGTAGAAGCTGCTTTTCCTTGTTTAGTAGGTGCTCCAAATACGGTAAGTGCCAGCGATTGTGTTTTGAACATTTTCTGAACCGACAAAAAGTAAGAAACACTTTGCATTTCTGTGCCTTTTACATAACCACTTTTTGCCCATCTTCCGAATAAGGATGCAGAGATGCTCCAACCTTTTTTAGTGATACCGCTTCCATAAGTAATACCACCTCTTAAGTCATATGTTCTGTTGGATGTACCGATAGTGATACTTGTTTGCTTGCGTTGTTTTGCCGCTCTGGAGTCAATGGAATAAATGGCACCTATGGAACCAAACGCTAATGTTGATGGACGAAGACCTAATGAATTATCACGGTTTCTTGTTACATCATTTAAATTAGCCCATAAATTGAAAGCTGAAAAACCATTGTCAATATATTCTGTCGGAATACCATTCATGTAGGTATCAAAATAATCGTTATCGTAGCCTCTGATGCGAAAACGGGCAATGCTGAAGTTAAAAGATGCCGCATTCATGAATGGATCACGTCCGGCATTCAAAATCGGAGAAATTCCCTGATCTGATCCGCCTTCGTCATCACTTTCTACATCTTCTAATGTAATTGTTGGAATTGCATCATCTAATTTATCATTTATAATCGAATCGGATACGACTATAAAAGGTGATGAAGCGGTATCTTGCTTGGAATTTTTCCTGCCGGCAAATGCCGGAAACAAGCAAACCGTACTTAAGAAAAACAAAAAATATTTAGCCATAAAAAATTGGTATTGTATTTGATAAATAGTGTGTATGACAGCATTCAAAGGTAAAGATAATATTCTAAATTATATCCTGAAACAATACACAATTTGAACAGAAATTAATAACAATTAATCCTTATTTTTGCAACATGAATAAACTAGTTTTCATCTTTCTTTCACTATTAACAGTGAGTTATTCCTTTGCAGCAGAAAAGGAATATAAAATGATAGTAGCAGGCTTCTACAATCTGGAGAATTTATTTGATACGATTAATGATCCTAATACTTTTGATGATGATTTTACTCCGAATGGAACAAATCATTACTCGTCAGAAATTTATCTGGATAAGTTAAAACATCTGGAAGAAGTGGTTTATCAGATTGGATTAGATAAATCACCGGACGGTTTGGCATTTTGGGGCACGGCAGAAATTGAAAATGCACAAGTCGTAAAAGATTTAGTGGCACAGCCTAAATTAAAAAACAGAAACTATCAGGTAGTACACTATAATGGTGGTGACACGCGTGGAATAGATTGCGGACTGGTCTATAATCCAAAATATTTTACTGTACTTTCCAGTTTCTCCATTCCTATAGATTTAAGCCTTGCAGTGAAAGAAGGTAAGCCAACTCGAGATGTTTTATGGGTTCGCGGTTTGCTGGCTAATACTGACACCGTAGATGTATTTGTTGGTCACTGGCCTTCGCGAAGAGGTGGCGAAGAACGTACCTTGCCAATGCGTAATTATGTGGCTAAGATAATCCGACATTATACAGACTCTATAATGCAATTTAACAAGAATGCAAAAGTAATTGTGATGGGCGACTTAAACGACAATCCGACGGATGAGAGTTTGGTAAAACATATCGGAAGTGTAGATAAAAAAGAGAAATGCAAAGAAGGCGGATTTTATAATCCATGGGTAGATTATTTTAACAAAGGAATTGGCACATTGGCACATAACGATTCCTGGGGTTTGTTTGACCAGATAGTATTATCTTATGGTTGGTTAAACACCAATCAAGATGGCTACTTTTTTCATAAGGCAAAAATATTCAGTAAAGATTTTATGATTCAACAAACCGGAAAATATCAGGGCTATCCGAAACGCACCTGGGATTGGGCAATTTACAATGCCGGTTATAGTGACCACTTTCCTACTTACATTACATTGCTGAAAGAAATAAAATAACTTAATTCTGGTTATTATAAAAAAAGCACGACTAACGTCGTGCTTTTTTTTTATGCTAAATTTCTTCTATTCTTTTACAAACTTTAAGCTGTTATTTTGTCCTTCGGTTTGAATATTTATGATATAAATACCTTTTGCTAAATTTGCCGTATTAATAGAAAATATTTCGTTGGGTTGATTTATGGATTGAGAAAAAATTGTTTTTCCGACTACATCAATTATTTCAACTCTTGCCGATTTTATTGATACTGAACGAGCAAACTGTATACTTAAAAAATCATTAGCCGGATTTGGAAACACAGAGAAATCGATTGATTTTTCATTACGAAGTGCCGTATTTATACAAGATGCTGAATTCCCATCTACATTAAATATTTTTTCTACCCAATGCGGAAAGTCGATAAAAGGATTTCTGTTCCTTTGAATAGCAAATACCGTGTCGTTTCTTTTCCTTTCAAAATCACTTGGCGGATCCAGTTTATGCCACTTTACACATAACTGTAAAATCCACGGATCTAAACTCGGATATGTATTACCGGCAAGAATATCATTAGCACTTCCATTTGAAGTCCAGGTAGCAGCACCGGATTCGTATCTAGTCACCACATAAAGATATGCTCTTGCGAAATCTCCTTTGAATTCATCAATCGGTTCAAATACATTAGAGCCGGAAAATCCAAAATTTAAGGTAGCATTTGATGTTCCAATTTTAGTTCCATTATATGAAGTAAAAGATGCCGTTTGTACATGACCTAATGGAAAGTTTGATTTAGCATTATTGGTATAATTATCTGCAGGAAATAATAAATGCATGTCAGAACGCATTGGCAATTGATCATTAAACCAGGAAGAGGCAAATGTATGTTCTTTGATATAACATGCACACTGTTTAGATTCTGTGCCTCCAGAAGCACAAAAATCTACTTCAAACCTGAAATTACAAGAGTCTAATCCAGTTGGTCTGTCAGAACAATATTTGTCAACGATTACAAAACCAGTTCCTGTTTCTGCAGGCTTAGCATCTGTTCTACCATAATAAGCATCTACGCTACCGTATGAAAGTGTAATTACACCATTTGAAATATGAGTTGATAATAAAGTTTTGAAATTACTACAACTTTTAGTGGAATCTAAACCTGTATAATAGGTTCCCGGATCTGCAAAGGAATGCATACAAAACAATAATAATATTGTAAGAAGTATGTGATTTTTATGCTGCATATATTTTATTATTAATCGAAAAACCTCGTCTTTGCAGAGAAAATTCTCTAAATACAAAGACGAGGTTTATTATTGATTGAAAAAATCTTATTCTACTATAAACGTACTTACATTGTTCGTGCCTTTATAAACTACATTTAAAATGTACGTGCCTTTTGCTAACTCACTCACGTCTACTGTATGAACATCATTACCGGTTGTTAATTTCTGAACCACCAGTTTTCTACCTAAAATATCAACTACTTCTACAGTTGCATCGTCTTTAAGTGTCGTATTGAATTTCACAAATAAAGAACCTGTATTTGTCGGATTCGGGAATAATGAAAACTCAGCTTCCGGATTATTGTATTTAACACCTGT
>DAOORG010000132.1:0-6957 GCA_035389165.1 Chitinophagales bacterium | reverse complement strand
TATCATGTGTTGATACCGGATTTGTACAGCGGTGGTTCTTCTTTACAGAAATATTGCATGCAGTTTTTTATGAACAGCCTGGTAAGGAACAACGAGCCATCCGGCAATGCTCCACTGGCAGAGTTTTTTGAAGTACTCGATCAGTTCAAAGAATTTGAAAATGTAGACGCCACCAATATCGGTGTGGTGGGTCAATGCCTGACAGGTGGATTTGTGTTGCATGCAGCTATTCGTCCTGAAGTGAAAGCGCCGGTGGTGTTTCATCATTCTTTTGGTTTGAAAGGAAGCGGAATTCCAAAAAGTTGTTCCGCGCAAATTAATAAAAAAGTACAGGGACATTTTTCTTATGTAGATCCAATGTGTCCGGTTTGGCGAGTGAAACAATTAGAAACAGAATTGCATGGAAATTTAGAAGCACATTGGTACACGTTGCCGCATGGCATGCCGCATTTGTTTTTTAATACAGAACAGGGAAAACACGCTTTTGAACGTATGGGTCGGTTTTTTCAGGAGCAGTTGATATAGATTTAATAAAACAGCCTTAAAATAGGACATTTTTAGACAGTTTTAACGAACAAAATTAACCTCTTTTTGTTTGATTTAGCGAATACGCTTTAATGAAATCAGTAAATTTATTTATACATAGTCTTTTCCTTTTACTTGTATTATCAGGCTGTTCTAAAGTTCAGTTAGACGGTGTACTTTCAGCGGCAGAAATGGATGAATTGTTGCAACTGAGCGATACATCAAACATGACTTCAGAGCTGCAGGTTCAATATAAGTTGCATCGTATCACAGAAATATTTCAGCACAGAAATGATAGCCGTGGTTTGTTCCCATTGATATATGAACAAACCACGAATCAGGCAATTTTATCACTTCAAAACGAGCCTGAAAAATATGAGAATATTCAGAAAGCAAAAGAAATTACCATTGCATTTGCCAAAAGATATTTATTCAACTTACACGATCACTTGATTAATAAAGAACCGGAATATCACTGGAAGCAATATTATAAGTTATGTTTTTCAAATGAGCCGAAAATGCGCATTGCATCAGCTGGTTTGAATGCACACTTAACGGTTGATTTAGCGCGTGCGGTTTATGATGTAAACGGTGATACCACCTTTAAAAAAGATTATTTGCAATTTGGTGAAGCACTGGTGAAAGCATCACCGTTTATCATCAGTGAATTAAAGACACAGTATAATGTAGAATCTGCTTATTTATTTAATGGTTTATTTATTGGCGATATTTTAGATCCGATCTTTGGCGAAGATTTTACCACACAACTGGCATTTCAATTCATCAGACAAGAAGCCTTTCAACATGCACAAAATTTACTGAAGCCAAATTTGTATAACAATGCGCAAACAACATTATTTCAAAACTGGCAATTCAGAGAAGGCTTGCTGGATGTGTTGGTTGAGGCAAAGCTGATAAAGTAAACTCAGCAAAATCATTTAATAAGTTTCATCAGCGTTCCTAAATTTCGGAACAGACAATAAATACAAAAAAAAGCCCGACCAATTGGTCGAGCTTTTTAAAGAAGAGTATCTCATATCTCAATACTCAAATCTTATCGTCTAATTTACACATTAGCCGTTTTCACAGTTTTTACAATTCTTGCAGCTACTTTATATGGATCAGCAGCAGAGTTCGGACGACGGTCTTCTAACCAGCCTTTCCAGCCTTTTTCTACCGCAGCAATCGGAATACGAATAGAAGCACCTCTGTCAGAAACACCATAGCTAAAAGTATCGATAGATTGTGTTTCGTGTTTTCCGGTTAAGCGTTGTTCGTTATCTGCGCCATAAACAGCAATATGTTCCTTTACAAATGGAGCAAACGACTCACAAATCGCATTAAAATCTTCTTGTTTTCCGCTGGTACGCAATACTGTGTTTGAAAAGTTTGCATGCATTCCTGAACCATTCCAGTCTGTTGCACCCAATGGTTTACAATGCCAGTTGATAGCATAATCGTATTTCTCAGCAGTTCTTTCTAATAAATAACGGGCAATCCATGTTTGGTCGCCGGCAGCTTTTGCGCCTTTTGCAAACACTTGGAATTCCCATTGTCCGATAGCCACTTCAGCATTGATACCTTCAACGTTTAAGCCTGCTTCTAAACATAAATCTAAATGCTCTTCCACGATATCGCGACCAACTGCTTTTCCAGCACCAACTGAGCAATAGTATGGACCTTGTGGCCCTGGTTCGCCGCTTGGAGTAAAGTCGCCCCAGCCAATAGGTTTATTGGTTACCGGATTCCAGATAAAATATTCCTGTTCAAAACCGAACCAGAAATCGTTGTCATCGTCGTCAATAGTGGCACGTCCGTTAGATTCATGTGGTGTACCGTCAGCAGATAACACTTCACACATCACCAAATAACCAAATTTACGATCCGGATCCGGACAAATAAATACCGGTTTCAATAAACAGTCAGATGAACCACCAGGAGCTTGTTCTGTAGAAGAACCATCAAAACACCAAGTTGGACAATCTTCCAGCTTTCCTGTAAATTCTCTTTCAATTCTTGTTTTGCTACGAAGGCTTTGTGTAGGCTTGTAACCATCTAACCAAATGTACTCTAATTTCGCGTAAGACATGTTATAACTTTTAAAATGTGAATAATTTATTCCGCTTAATACACAAATATGCAAAAAAGTGAAAAATTAATAAGGTTTTATAGGGTTAAGTTAATTTTAAAAGATTATTACTTAAAAACAGTTAGACAGCTCAAAAACACACTTTTTTAATAAAAAAGAAACCATTTTTGCTACCTAAGCTTCAGAATACTTCTTACTTTTAAAAAAGTATGGCGGCAGAAAAACGCAGAATAGAAGTTTGTATCATTTCGGATATCCATTTGGGTACCAGGGCTTGCCATGCTGCAGAACTAAATAAGTATCTGAAAAGTATAGATCCGACCATCCTGATTATTAACGGCGATTGGTTGGATATCTGGAATTTCGGAGCCGGTTATTTTCCGCAGGAACATATTGAAAATGTATTTTTAGTGTTGGATATGGCACGTCAAGGCATTCCTGTATATTATGTTACTGGTAATCACGACGACCATATGCGTAATTTCTCTGGGTATAAATTTGATACGCTACAATTGCGCGATGAAATTATATTGGAACTTGACGGAAAAAAACACTGGATTTTTCATGGTGACAAATACGATTTATCCGTGGGTGGCTCGGCGCGCTGGCTCGCAAAACTGGGTGGCAGAACCTACGATACCATTTGGCAGGCTAATAGATTTATCAATAATGTACGGCTCAAGTATGGAAAAGACAAGATTTTTATTTCTAAATACATAAAAGATAAAGTAAAATCTATTGTTAAAAGTAAAGTGCAGGATTTTGAAGATGTCGCCATTGAAATTGGAATAGAAGAAGGGTATGATTTTATCATCTGCGGACATATTCACAAACCTCAAATCAGAGAAGTATCTACTGAAAAAGGAAAGGCAATGTATCTGAACAGCGGCGATTGGGTAGAAAACCTAACAGCTTTAGAATATGTAAATGGTAATTGGGATTTATTTTATTACCAACACGATTTACAGTACAAAGACATCGACAGAACATAAATTCTCACAATATTCACCGATTCTTACTGCTTACTACTCACTTCTTACTGCATTTATCCACATTTCCACAGTGTACATATTTACTTAAATTTCATTAAAACAATTGACAATATGTATTTTTTGGTATAAATTAATATTCAAATACCATAGCATGAAAAAACAATTACCAATACCAAAAGAAGTGCAGGCTTATCAGTATTTTTTAATTTTACTGGTGATTCTTATTCTTGGCATCCTTTCAAAATAAATCAAAGACAAATACTGCATTTTATCCATCTTACTTAGGAAAGCTATTTCCTGGTCTTGTTTTTATTTTATCCGGAACTTTTTATCCTGATTTTATATTATTAAATAAATTGCTGCAAAACGTATCTTTGCACACAATAAATAAATCAATCTTATGGATTTTAGTATTTTCTCAGAACCATCCACCTGGTTCAGTATTTTGACGTTGACCTTTATGGAGGTTATTTTGGGAATTGATAATATCATTTTTATCAGTATCACTGCAGGAAAACTGCCTAAGCACCAACAGGCAAGAGCCAGAAGAATCGGATTGCTTTGCGCATTAGTTTTCAGAATATTATTACTGTTAAGTATAAAATGGATTATTGGTTTAAAAGAACCTTTGCTTCACATATTTGGATATGGAATTTCCGGAAGAAACATAATTCTGCTGATTGGCGGTATTTTCCTGATGGCAAAAAGCACCACAGAAATCCATCATAAAATAGAAAAAGAAGAAGACATGAGTGCACAAACAACTTCAGCAAAGGTGGTTAGCTCATTTAATGCTACGGTCTTGCAAATCATTTTACTCGATATTGTTTTCTCTTTCGATTCCATTTTAACAGCCGTCGGATTAACTCCACACGTAATTATCATGATCATTGCCGTAATTATTTCTATGATGATCATGATGGCGTTTGCCGGACCGGTGAGCAATTTCATAAATAAACATCCGTCGTTGCAAATATTAGCACTTTCCTTCTTAATTCTGATTGGTGTAACGCTAATTTTAGAAGGAATGCCGGAAGGTTTAGGTATTCACGTTCCTAAAGGATATATCTATTTTGCCATATTTTTCTCATTAGCTATAGAGTTGCTGAATATGAGATTTCGCACAAAAAATAAGAAAGTATAACAATTTACCATTGCACCAATGTTGTATTTTTAATCGCATATAAATTAACATGAAGAAAAAAATTCTATTTACTGCCTGCTGTTTGCTATTTGCATCCTACACTTCTTATGCTCAGATGTATCAGCAAAAAATGGCTACTTTTTTAAATCTGCTGGATAATTACTATGTGGAAGAAGCAAATATTGACTCACTGGTGGAAATTGGCATGAAAGAAATTCTAAAAAAACTCGACCCGCATTCTGTTTATATGAATGCAGAAGAGATTAAAAAAGCAAACGAACCCTTAGAAGGAAATTTTGAAGGCGTTGGAATTCAATTTCAAATTTATCAGGATACGATTCAGGTGGTGCATGTTATTCAGGGTGGTCCATCTCAAAAAGTAGGTGTGCAGGATGGTGATAAAATTGTTTTTGTAGATACGGCAAATGTGGCTGGCGTAGGCATAAACAACGATGGTGTTTTTAAAAAACTAAGAGGAAAAAAAGGCACAAAGGTTACAATTAAAATAAAACGAAGCGGTGAACCTGAATTGCTCGAATTCCAAATTATTCGTGATAAAATTCCAATTTTTGCCATTGGTGCTCAATACATGGCAACACCGGAAATTGGATATGTAAAACTTGAACGTTTTTCTGCAACGGCAACAGAAGAAACACAGGCCGCAATTGACTCTTTAAAAAAAGCAGGTGCTAAAAAAATTATATTGGATTTATCAGGCAACGGTGGTGGTTATCTGAATCAGGCGCATGCTTTGTCAGATTTATTTATCAGCGATGGTAGATTGTTGGTGTATTCAGAAGGTCGCTCACAACCACGTATCGACTTAAATGCAACGACAGCAGGAAATTTTGAAAAAGGTGAATTGATTATTATGGTCGACCAAAACACGGCATCTGCCAGCGAAATTGTTGCCGGTGCGGTGCAAGACTGGGACAGAGGCCTGGTGATTGGTCGCAGAACCTACGGAAAAGGATTGGTTCAGAAAGGATATTCCTTGCCGGATATGTCAGTAGTGCGTTTAACCATGGCACATTATTATACACCAAGTGGCCGCAATATTCAAAAACCATATGCAAAAGGAGTCGATAAATACAATGAAGATTTGGAAGACAGATATGAAAGCGGTGAATTATTTGATTCTTCAAAAATTAAAATAATTGATTCAACAAAATATTATACCAACGGCAAACGCATTGTATACGGTGGCGGTGGCGTAACACCAGACATATTTGTTGGTTTAGACACTACATGGAGCAGCAAGTTTTACGGCAAATTGGTTCGTAGTGGTTCTTTCAGTCAGTTTTTATTGGAGTATGTGAACAACAACCGTCCACAATTAGAAAAATTATATCCAACGCTGGATGTTTTCATTAAAAATTTTAATGTTGATTCTGTATTCATGAATAAATTCTATGATTTTGCCAAAAGTAAAAAAGTAGAACCGGATTCAGCAGAAAACTATACGCGAAGTATTCCAACTATTCAAAACCAATTGAAAGGATTGCTGGCTCAAAGCTTATGGAATACCAGTGCCTATTATCAGATTACCAATGAACAAAATCCTGTTTATGTTCGTGCATTAAATGCATTTACAGATGGTTCATTCCAAAAGTATAATGTAGAAACGTTTGAAGTGAAAAAAGCAGACAAAAAAATCTCCACACCTGTTTTAGATAAATTCAAAACCAAAAGAAAAAATAAAAAAGAGGCTGTAACAAAACCTGTAAAAAAATGATTACCATAAAACCATTCAAAGGACTGCGTCCACGAAAAGACATTGTAGATAAAGTGGCATCAAAACCTTACGATGTTTTAAATTCGCAAGAAGCAAAAGAAGAAGCCAAAGACAATGAATTTTCTTTCTTGAAAATAAGCAAACCTGAAATTAACTTCAACACGACAATAGATCAATATGCGGATGAAGTGTATGCAAAAGGAAAAGAAATTTTTGACGGTTTTGTAAAAGAAGGGATTTTAGTGCGCGATGAAACACCTTGTTTATACATCTACGCACAAACGATGGATGGCAGAACACAAACAGGCTTGGTGGCCGGCAGTTCTATAGATGATTACTTTAATGACAACATCAAAAAACATGAGCTTACTTTAGTAGCAAAAGAAAACGACAGAATTCGCCACATGAAAACCAAAATGGCGCAACCGGGCATGGTTTTTTTAGCATATAAAAACGTGGAGGAAATTGATGC
>DAOORG010000131.1:0-7037 GCA_035389165.1 Chitinophagales bacterium | reverse complement strand
ATTGTTGTGCCATTAATTCATCGCTGGGTGCATTGCTTTTTTTCTGTTTAATTTGTGTCGCCAAAATGGTTTTTTCTTCTACTGTAAGTGCGTAACAAGAAAGATGAGGAATGTGGAGGTCGAAAACCGTTTGAAGGTTTTTTTTCCAGCGTTCATTATTCATAGTCGGTGTTCCGTAAATCAAGTCTACCGATAAATTCTCAAATCCGATTTCCTGCGCATATTGAATACTGTTGATGGCATCATCAGCACAATGTGCTCTGTTCATATATTGCAGGTCTTCGTCAAAAAAAGATTGAACACCAATACTGAACCGATTTACAGGTGTTTCTTTTTTTAGCATTGATAAATAGGATTTGGATAAATCATCCGGGTTGGCTTCTAACGTGATTTCCGGATTTTCTGAAATAGATAAGTACTTTTGAAGTTGATGTATAAATTCATTGATTTCAGCTGCGCTCAATAAACTAGGCGTTCCACCACCAAAATAAATAGTGTCGATACTCGTTTTATCTGGAAAGAAATGTGCCTGCTGACTAATTTCCAGCAGCATAGCTTTTAAGACGTCTTCTTTGTATTTCAGTAAAGTGGAAAAATGAAAGTTACAATACGTGCAGGCTTGTTTGCAAAATGGAATATGTAAATAAATGCCGGCCATTATACTGCAAGGTACTGAGGAATGCGTAATTATTGATAACTTTGGGAATTAAGTTAAAGCTAAACCTTGCTATTTAAAAATTTACAACTACTGATTTTGCTTTTGTGGACGCCGTCTTTGTTCGCACAGCATGTTCGTTTGTTTATTTCGAAAGAAGATGTTTCCGTAAAAATCAAAACGAAGCAGTCTTTTAAAAATGAGAAAGAAGCTTTATCATACCTTGCATTAACCCAACAGAAATTAATTCAGCAAGGTTATTTAGAAGCATCATTCGATAGTATCCTGAAAAAACAAGATTCTTTATTTACCACGTTGCATACCGGTAAAAAATACAAGGTCAATAATCCGGCAGTTGACCTTAATAAGAAAAAGAAATTACTGAAAAACAAAACGGTTTCATCGAGTGTTTTTGAAGCCGATATTACTAAAGAATCATTGGTGCAAAATTTTGAAAACAGTGGTTATCCATTTGCAAAAATCACTTCAGACAGCATTCAACTTACCGATACTTCCTTGAGTTTTAAATATGATATCGATAAAGGTAAATTGATAACTATCGATAGCTTTATTAATCACGGAACTTCAAAATTGACCAAAGGATTTATTCAAAATTATGTGCTCATTAAAAGTAAGCAACCTTACAATGAATCGCGCATAAAAAATATTGACAAACTGCTGCAGAAGCTACCGTATGCAGTGGTTCGCCAGCCAAGTAATGTGTTATTCAGAGATAATAAAGCCGATATTCATTTATATCTGGATAAACGAAAAGTAAATTCATTTGATTTTTTAATCGGATTTTTGCCTGGCAGCAACAATGGAAAAATATTAATTACCGGTGAAGTGCGCGTGCATTTGCAAAATTCTTTTAAACGTGGCGAAGAAATTTTTCTACAATGGCGAAAACTGCAACGCCAATCACAATTGCTGGATGTTCGTTTTAATTATCCGTATTTGCTCAATGCACCGATAGGTGTCAATTTTACTTTTACACTCGAGAAAAGAGACTCGTCTTCCTTAGATTTGGCATGGCAACTGGGCTTGCCTTACATCACCAGCTCTAATAATTACATCAAAGGTTTTTATAAATATTTTCAAACCATTGTGCTCGCTGCAGATACTACGTTTGCAAAACTAAACAAAAAATTACCGAACAATTTAGATGCCACCTACAGTCAGTATGGCGTGCAGGCATATTATGAAGATTTGGATTATTTGTTTAGTCCGCAAAAAGGATTTGAATTGAAATTAACAGGTTCAATAGGTACAAAAAAAATAAAAACGAACAATCAGATTACCACTTTGCAGGATGGTTTTTCAGATTTTAATTATGAAAGTTTGTATGACAGCATCAAAAGAAAATCGCTGAAAGGTGATGTTTTCTGGATGGGAAATTATTATTTGCCATTAGGGAAAAAACAACGGCATATTTTAAAATTCGGACTTAACGGTGGAACGGTGCTCAACCAAAGTTTACTCAGAAATGAATTGCTTAGAATTGGCGGTAATAAGTTATTAAGAGGTTTTGACGAACAATCTATTCTGGTCAGTAGTTATAATATCACCACTTTGGAATACAGAATGATGATAATGCGCAATTCTTATTTCTTTGTTTTTATGGACGCAGCCTATGTGCATCGGAAATTTAATGACACAAAATTTCAGGATTTTCCATTTGGTTTTGGTGCAGGTATCACTTTTGAAACTAAAATCGGTATTTTTGGGCTCACTTATGCACTTGGACAACAAAAAGACAAATCTGTGGATTTCCGGAATTCAAAATTACATTTCGGATATGTGGCTACCTTTTAGAAAATTGACTGGGTTTTGTCGGCAATTAAAAGATATGATTTCCATATTTATTGGATCTTTGGAAATTAAAAAAACAAGCTTTTTGTTGTTTTTTATGATTGCATTTACAGCCTTTTCCAAAAACGATACAACGGCTTACAATCCATTTTTCAGAGACTCTATTTTAAAAAATAAAATCGATACTGTTAGATGGCATCAACTGCAAAACAGTGTGGATATTCATAAACCGGCTGGTAAAATTATTTCTTTACAGCAACAAAAAACACCGGATAAAAGCATTGTCTTTTTGATTATTGCCGGTGTAGTCATCTTATTTATATTGGTGTTACGCGTTATTTTTGACGACTTTGCAGCTTCTTTACTGGAAGGAATTCTGAGTATGAAGAAGTTCTATATTTTCTATAAAAGCAAAAAATACGATTCGCTTTTTGCAGTGCTTTCAGTTTATATTCTTAAGGTCGTTATCCTATCCTATATTTTATATATCGGTATCTTGTTTTTGGGAAAAGATAAATTTTTAGTATTTAGTTATGATGGTTTCTTCAGAATATTAGCGCTACTTACCTTGTTTTTTACACTCAAAAATATTACGGAATTTATTTTTAACAGTGTTATCGGAACAATTGATATGTTCAAAGCATTTTTTCTGCAAAATCTATTTGCGGAATTTATGCTGACAATTATACTATTGATTGTTTTTATGATATATATATATAGCAGTCATTTTTCTCCGGGTATTATGCTGGCTTTAATGATAGCTTGCCTGTCTGGGTACACTGTTTTCAACATTGTAAGGAGTTATCAACTAATGAGTAATATACGCATTCCTCACAAGCTACATTTTTTTCTTTATATTTGCGCTTTCAAAATAATTCCTTTGTTATTGTTGACAAAGTATATTTTGAATAACAACATAGACTAAAATCGGGACAAATGGCTAAAAAAGTAGCAGAAAAAAGTACAACAGCTAAAAAGACTTCCGTAGCTAAAACAGCAAGTAAAAAAGCAGTAAAACCTGCAACAAAAACGCCAGTTAAACCTCTGTCTAAAGAGGTTGACAAAAAACTTCCTGCTAAAAAGGAAACAAATAAAAAAGCTATTCCGGTTGCCGAATTAAAAAGCAAATCTGCACCAAAAAAACCATTGCTTAAAGCTGAACCTGTAAAAAGTAGTTCAGTCGTCACTGCAAAAAAATCTACTGCTAAAATTGATAAAAAGGTGGTAGTTGATACAAAACCATTGCCTACAATCGTAACCTCTGCGAAGTTAAAACCGGTAAAATCCATATTAATTTCACAACCAAAACCAGATTTAGGAAAATCACCCTATATTGATTTGGCGAACCAATTTAAAATAAAATTAGACTGGAGACCTTTCACACATGTAGAAGGCATAAAAGCGGCAGATTTCAGAAAACAGAAAATCTATGTAGAGCAATATTCCTGTGTTATTTTCACCAGCAGAATTGCCATTGAACAGTATTTCAGAATCTGTGAGGAACTCCGCGTAAAAATCAGTGAAGACAATAAATATTTCTGCAACAGTGAAGCCATTGCTTTGTATCTGCAGAAATTTATTCAATACAGAAAACGTAAAGTATTTTACGGTGATGGCAGATTGCCAAAATTAATGGAAGTTATCATCAAACATAAAGATGATGGTAAGTTCTTGCTTCCTTGTTCTGATGTCAGAGATAAAGCACTTGCTGAGTCTTTAGTTAAACACAATATCACCTACAGCGAAGCCATTATTTACAAAACGGTTGCCAGTGATTTATCGGATTTAAGTGATGTGAAATACGACATGCTTGTTTTCTTTAATTCCATGGCTATTGATTCGCTATATACCAATTTTCCAAAATTCAGTCAGGATGAAACACGCCTTGCCATATTTGGAAATACTACGGCAGAAACAGTAAAAGCACATAAGTTAAATATAAACGTTTTTGCACCAACACCCGAGAACCCGTCTTTGGTAGATGCTATTAAAAAATACATTACAGAAGCAAATAAGAAAGGTAAATAATACATTAAACAAATAGTTAAGGTTTTTTTTATAAACTTTTGTTTCTATCTATCCTTTTTATTGTTTTTCTTTCCTATTTTTACAGTATGTCCTTTAGCATAAATAAGTATGTAACAATTGCAATGTTATTTTTTGCCTGTTCTGTAAATGCACAGATACAGCCAATAACCTCGCACTACATGTTCAATCCGCAGATAAGCAATCCGGCATTTTATGGTAAAAATGACGGAATAAATTTTGGTGCGAATTACAGACATCAGTGGGCACAACTGGATGGTCAACCGAGAACGGTATCTGTTTTTGCAGATGCTGCCATTCCACAGGCACATGGCGGTATTGGTTTAACAGTTACCAATGATATGTTGGGTGCATTCAACAATACCACTTTTAATGTTGGATATGCATTTATTCAGGACATCAATAAGAAGTTTAAAATTGCCATAGGCATCAATGCGGGTGCCACGTTTTCAAAATTAGATGGAACAAGGCTTATTACACCACAAGGAACCGGAAACGACCTAAATGATGATGATCTGTCCAATCAAATTCAGAAAAGCATACGGCCAAACCTTTCAGCAGGTATCTCTTTTGTCCATAAATATATTGAAACTGGTATCGTTTACACTAATATCATCAATTCGAAAGATAAATTCAAAGGTGAAATTAACACGCTGAACCCAAAATATGGCGGTGTTTTACAAGTATATGCAAGCAGTAAAGTGAAAATTGGAGATGACTTTTCCGTAAGACCTTCCTTGGTGTTGAACACAGACTTTAAAGAATTTCAGACAGATTTCAGTTTTATGGCAGGTTACAAGGACTATGTAAGCCTAGGTTTTAATGTTAGAGGATACAATAAAAAGTCATTTGAATCGTTATCACCCATAATAAGTGTTGGTCCATTGAAAAATATTTGCATAATTTACAGTTATGATGTATCTTTAAATAAGCTTAATACGGTAAATAAAGGTTCTCACGAAATAACGTTGAACTATTTCTTACCAAATAAGAAACTTTACAAAACCCCAAAAATTATCAACAATCCAAGGTTTTTGTAAAAAGATTATTAAGATTTTGAGTAAAAAGTCAAGTGAGATGTACAAGTAAACATAATTTTTCGTTATTTTTACATCTTATTTTAGGATAAAAACGTAAACAACTAAGATGAATAAGTTAAAATTTTCGTTAATTGCAGTGATAGCTGTATTGTTAGCTAGTTGCAAAGGCGGTAATGGCACCGACGGTCAGTTAATCGGTGCACAGGATCGCCCAACTTGGGACAATAACCTTCTGCCTTACGGTATGGTATATGTGCCTTCAGGTGTATTTCATGCAGGTCCGTCCGATCAGGATGTCAATTATGCTTTCAATACCAAAATGAAACAATTGTCTATTGTTGGTTTTTACATGGATGAAACTGAAATCACTAATAATGAATACCGTCAATTTGTAGAATATGTGCGTGATTCCATTGCACACCAAATGTTAGGTGGCGATCACCTGAAAGAAGGTGAAAATGGCCAACAAGCAATCAATTGGGATATGCCAATCGATATGGATTGGACATCAGGAAATAGTGTTACTGAGGAAGGTGCTCAATTAGATCCATTATTTTATTCTGAAGGTGATAGAATCAATGGAAAAAAAGAATTGGATCCACGTAAATTAGAATATGCTTACACTTGGTTTAAATGGAAAGAAGCTGCTCAGCAAAGACCAACTGACAAAGATGCAAAACCAAGAAGCGCATTCATGGAAAAAAAGAAAATATCTATCTATCCAGATGAAATGGTTTGGATTAGAGATTTCGTTTATTCTTACAATGAACCTATGACTCGTTCTTACTTCACGCACCCTGCTTATGATGATTATCCGGTGGTTGGTGTGACTTGGGATCAGTGTAATGCATTCTGCGCATGGAGAACATTAAAATGGAATGATTACAGAGCGAACAAAAACGAAGCACCTTTAGATCAATTCCGTTTACCTACAGAATATGAATGGGAATATGCTGCTCGTGGTGGAAGAAACTTATCACCATATCCTTGGGGCGGACCATATGTTAGAAATACAAAAGGTTGTTTGTTAGCAAACTTCAAACCAGGTAGAGGAAATTATCCTGAAGATGGTGGTTTCTATACGGTGAATGCGAAGTCGTACTGGCCAAATGATTTTGGTTTATACAATATGGCTGGTAACATAGCTGAATGGACTTCAACAGCATACGAAGATGATGCAAATGCATTTATCCATGATAAACAACCAGATTTCAGATATGATGCTAAAGAAGACGAACCGAACGTTATGAAACGTAAGGTAATCAGAGGTGGTTCATGGAAAGATATCGCTTACTTTTTACAATGTGGTACAAAATCATATGAATATCAGGATTCAGCAAAATCATATGTTGGCTTCAGATGTTTATTACCTTTCATGGGTAGATCTATGAACGATTTTGGCAATTAATTAAAATAAATTTTACTAATTAACGTTAACTCATTAATAACTAACCAAATAAATTAAAATTTTTATGGCAACTCCA
>DAOORG010000130.1:4013-7057 GCA_035389165.1 Chitinophagales bacterium | reverse complement strand
TGGATGCGTTATGACGAAACCAAATGCGAAAATCCTTGGCAATTTAACTGGTTTCAAAAACCTACGGAAGCACAAATTTTGGGTGCTGTGAAAAGTGATTTAATTGATAAAGAAATTGATATTCTAGAAATCCATTCATCAACGAAGAAAGATTTTATAAGTTGTGAAGCTTGTAATTGTGCGAATGGAAAAAGTTATTTTGTGCGTATTAATAAATCAGAAATAGAAAAACTGAAAGCGCTAAAGTTTTACGAAGTGAAGGATGTACCTAAAACCACAGGAGAAGATACTAGTAAATAATCTTTAAACCACATAAGAAACTATAGAAGCATAAGCATATTTGCTTCTAATAAAATAAAGAAGTTTCTTTAAAAAAATAATTAGAAAACTTTAGTATCTGATGTAACTTAAGTGGTTAATCACAAATTCGACTTTATTTGTTCTGCTATTTTTTCCATTTCCACTTTTGGCAATGATTTGGCATTTCTGAAATCCAGATCGTGCACGGAATTGATAGGCGACAAATGAATATGTGTATGCGGCACTTCCAGTCCGATTACAGTCATTCCAATTCGTTCACAAGGAATTGCTTTTTCTATAGCAATAGCAATTTTCTTCGCAAATACAATCAGCGCCTGCAATTCGCCATCTTCCAAATCGAAAATATAATCGGTTTCTTTTTTAGGCACCACTAAAGTATGACCTGCATGCAATGGACGAATATCCAGAAAAGCAAAATGATGTTCGTCTTCCGCAATTTTGTAGCAAGGAATTTCGCCGTTGATAATTTTTGTGAAAATAGTCATATTATGAGTTTACAATTTTACAGTTTACAAAGTTTAGCTATTTTGTCAACTATACATTTACCAACTGCAGACTATATAGAAATATCCAATACTTGCAATTCCATAGCACCTGCAGGAATTTGTATCGTCACTTTTTCGCCTTTTTTTAATCCCAGCAAAGCAGCACCAATTGGTGATTTTACCGAAATTTTCATTTGTTTCAAATCTGCTTCAGCTTCAGAAACTAAGTGATAGGTGAATTCTTTTTTCATTTTCATATTCATCACTTTCACTTTAGACAAAACAGATACTTTTGTAATATCAATTTTTGTTGCATCTAAAACGCGTGCATTTCCAATTTCTGCTTCCAGTTTTCTAATGCGCAATTCCAATAAACCTTGCGCTTCTTTTGCAGCATCATATTCTGCATTTTCCGACAAATCACCTTTTTCTCTCGCCTCAGCAATTGCTTTTGATGCATTTGGTCGTTCAATAGCTACCAGAAGATTCAATTCTTCTTTCATTTTCGCCAATCCGTCTTCCGTCACATATACTATCTCTGACATAACTTTTATTTTAGTTGAAAAAAATAGACACGCCCCGATTGAGACGTGCCTTGAAAGCAAAATTATACTTTTTTTCGACAAAACGCAATTTTTAAACAATTTTTAGCTTTTGAATTAAAAGGCTATTTTTGTAGGTATGACAGAAAAAAGCGCTGATTTTTTGAAATTGCCGAAGAAAATAGGGTATTTATTGTTATTTGCCTTTGCAATAAGACTATTTATTTTTATTGTCTTCCAGCCTTGGAACGATTTAGTGGTTCAAAAACAGATTTTACAGTTTGATGCCTTAGGTTATCATAATCTGGCCATCTGTATCAAAGATAATTTTACGTTTTGCGGTGATGCCTTCAGAACGCCTGGCTATCCGTTTTTTGTTTCTATTATTTATGCAATTTTTGGCAATCAACCTTACGCTGCTATTTTTATACAAATCTTTTTTAATCTGCTATCCATCGTTTTATTGTATAAAATAGGTGGTGAATTATTTTCTGAAAAAGTTGGATTTATTGCTGCTGTTTTATTTACTATAGATTTACATCACACCATTTTTATTTATTACATTTTAACGGAGACGATTTACACAACTGTTTTTTTAGCAGCGTTTCTTTTTTATGTAAAAGCAATAAAAACTTCTCAACTTAAATTTTTTATAATAACAGGATTAATTTACGGAATCAGTACGCTTATTCGACCTATTTCTCAATATTATATTGCTGGCATTTTCTTGTTTACTTTATTATGGTATTTCAAGACGTGGAAAAATGGCCTTACTTTTTCTGTGGTTCTGATGGCTGCTTATTTTATAATGATTGCACCGTGGTGTTACAGAAACTATAGTGAATACGGACATTTCGCATTATCTAACATCAAAGGATATAATTTACTTTTCTGGAATGCGAGTTACTACGAATCTAAGCGTTTGAAACAACCGATTGATTCTGTAAATGCAAACTTTAAAACAGAACTTCAAAAAATGGGTTGGCGTGCAGATTCAAATCCATTCGATAAAGAAAAATACGATGGTGAATTAGCTAATAAAATAATCAAGGCAAATTTTGGCGATTACCTGAAAACGCATTTAATCGGAACGGTGAAAATTCATTTAAGTGTCGGCACACAAAGCTTAACGGAAGTGCTGCATATTCCGGCAAAACGATTCAGTGAAGAAGAAAAATACACGAACGGTGTGGTGGCTTTGGTAAAGAAATTCTTTGCAGAAAAAACCATTTATGAAATACTCTTAGGATTATTTGTTGCGGTATTTTTAGCCGTTATTTATTTCTTTGCCAGCATTGGTATCTGGCGCATGGTGAAAGAGAAACAAGTTTTGTTGATGTTATTTTTATTAGGATCCGCAGGTTACTTTGCATTAATAAGTGGTATCATTTCGTATGCACGATACAGGTTACCAAGTATGCCGTTTTATATTTTACTGGCAAGCGCTGGCATTGTGTGGTGGTTGAACAGAAAAAAGCGATTAGACACTAGTCAGTAGCATTTAAGTTATTGAGTAATCTTTCAGTCTTATCCATTAAAATTCTGGTCAATTTATATTTAGATTCTACTGTCCAACCTGCAATGTGTGGTGTTGCGATTACATTCTTCATTGAAAGTAATTTCTGATACACTTCAGAATTATGGATTTTATTCTTAGTGACAGGTTCATCTTCAAAAACATCCACGCAGCATCCAG
>DAOORG010000130.1:0-3913 GCA_035389165.1 Chitinophagales bacterium | reverse complement strand
CCACGCAGCTTTTTAGCAAATGCCTGTCCGGTGTGTCCGTACCCAATGATGCCAACAACTTTTCCATCTAATTCCTGGCCTCTGTTTTCTTCTCGCAAAAACAAGCCATTTTTCAATTCATTATTTGCTTTATTGATGTTGTTTAATAAATTCAGCAACATCGCCAAACAGTGTTCTCCAACTGCATTTCCATTGCCTTCCGGCGAATTAAAGCAAGCAATATTTTTCAGTGAACAATAAGTCAGGTCTACATTTTCCATTCCACTTCCTACTCGACCAACGATTTTCAAATTGCTGGCTTTGTCGATTAATTCTTTATCTACTTTAGTGTAAGTGGTAATTATTAAAACTGAATAATCTGAAATAATCTGAAGCAATTCTTCGCGTGCAATTTCCGGTTTCACATCTACCGAATAGCCGAGTGTTTCAAACCTGTTTTGAATGTAGTTATCAATATTTGCTGTTATTAAAACTTTCATTTTTATAAAATTAAAAGATCCTGAAACAAGTTCAGGATGACAATCGTGTGAGTTGCGCCGTCATGCCAAACTTATTTTGACATCTGATATTAAATTCATTTCTCTTTCTCAATCATTTTTGTCAGGTTGATAAAATCCTGTACACTTAATTGTTCTGCACGTTTTTGAAAAATATCTTGCTGCAATAATTCTTTAGATGCAATGCCGCTTAATCCATTGCGCAACATTTTTCTGCGTTGATTAAATCCGGCCTTCACTATATTTCTAAATAGTTTAAAATCGAAATCTAAATTAATCACTTCTTTTCTTCGCATAGAAATTATGCTGCTCATCACTTTTGGTGGTGGCGAGAAACTTTCCGGCGGAATATCAAATTCCATGGTTACATCATATAGTAATTGTGCAAAAACACTAATGACGCCATATTCTTTAGAACCTTCCGGTGAAGCGATGCGGTGTCCCATTTCTTTCTGAAACATTCCGACCATAAATGGCACCTGTTCGTAATTTTCCAGAATGCTGAATACAATCTGCGAAGAAATATTGTATGGAAAATTTCCAACAATGGCAGTTGGTGATTGCAGCATTTCTTTTAAATTTAACTTCAAAAAATCCGCTTCTATAATTTCAATTTGGGATTTTCTGGCCTCATATTTCTTATTTAGATGCTCCACACAGCGATTATCGACTTCTATACATGTCACATGATTGAACTCTTTTAATAAAAAATCTGTCAACGCACCCATTCCAGGTCCGATCTCCATAATTTTTTCCTCATTATGATACTTCTTTACGAGCACAGAAATCCTGTCTAACACCATTTTATCGTTTAGAAAATGTTGTCCGTAAGATTTTAAGGCTGTCACAAAATTCGACATTTGTACTTAATTTATTTTGGTAAAGAATCTAAATTTGAACATTACTAATACTCCAGAAACTATAAAACTTTAAAGGTATATATTATGTTGCAGATTTCCACTAAACCGCCTAAAAGAGCCGTACTCGTTATTTTTAATAAAATAAACCTGAATATATTGCCCTTCTTCGATATAGAAGAAAAAAATGCCATTCAGCAACGATTAAACGACGGTGTAAAGATTATTCCATACAGCAAACAGCAGAAAACCTATTTCTTATTTCCCTTAGAAATCGATTTGACGACGAAGGAAGATAATATCCACGAGAAATTGCGCATACACGGTAACACCATCTATAAAATGTGCAAGGAATATAAAGAAGCTGAATTAAGTCTGGAAGTCTTGGGTGATTTTGGCAAAGAATATATTGCATCTATTCTTGCAGGTATCAATTTATCGGATTATGAATTTTTAAAATACCGCACCAAACCAAAAGGATACAGCCTGACGGTGCACGTTGACCCTTTATTAGTCGACGAAGCAGTGATCAATGAATTAAACCTGATTGCAGATAGTGTTCGCATCACAAAAGATTTAGTGAATGAACCGGTTTCATTCCTTACAGCTACACAATACTCCAAAGAAATTCAAAAAATTGGTGAAGCTGCCGGATTTAGTGTTACGGTGATGGATCAGAAAGAAATTGAAGCAGAGCAAATGGGTGGCGTAATTGCCGTAAACTTAGGAAGTTCTGCACCTGCAACATTTAATATCTTAGAATACAAGCCCAAAAAACATAAAAACGAACAACCTTTAGTACTTGTAGGTAAAGGTGTGGTTTTTGACACCGGTGGTTTATCCTTAAAACCAACCCGCAACAGTATGGATATGATGAAATCAGATATGGCAGGTTCTGCAGCTGTTGTAGGTGCCATGCATGCCATTGCCAAAGCAAATTTACCGTATCATGTTATAGGGTTGATTCCGGCAGTGGAAAACCGACCCGGATATGAGGCTATTTGTCCGAGTGATGTAATTACCATGTATGATGGCACTACTGTTGAAGTATTGGATACAGATGCCGAAGGGCGACTGATATTAGCAGATGCCTTGCATTATGCTAAACGATACAAACCGGAATTAGTGCTGGATTTTGCCACATTGACCGGCTCTGCTATGCGTGCTATTGGAAAAGAAGCCAGTGTGATGATGGGCACAGCAGATAAATCTACTAAAAAGAAATTAAGAAAAGCAGGAAACAGCACCGGAGAACGTATGGTGGAATTTCCACTTTGGGATGAATACGGCGATTATATGAAAAGCGAAATCGCTGATTTGAAAAATTTGGGACCGATGGATGCAGGCGCCATCACGGCGGGAAAATTTCTGGAACACTTCACAGATTATCCCTGGGTGCATTTCGACATCGCCGGTCCCGCTTATATTTCTTCCAATTATAATTACCGAGGAAAGTGGTCAACAGCGTATGGTGTGAGATTATTGTTTAAATTTGTACAAAATCAATGCAAGGATGACAACACCCAACCAGAAAAGAAAAGTAGGAATAACGCTAGGTGATGTAGCAGGAATTGGTCCTGAAATCATTATGAAAACGTTCTCAGAAGACCATCTGTACAAGCATTTTACGCCTATTTTATATGGCAATCCGAGAGTTTTATCTTATTACAAAAAGATTTTCAATTTTGAAAAATTTCAGTATTCTTCTATAAAAGGCTACAATAATCTAAGCCATAATTCCTTAAATATTATTCCTGTTTGGGAAGAGGAATTTGCCATTACACCAGGCACACCGACGGAAATAACCGGAAATTATGCGTTAAAATCACTGCAGGCAGCGTGCGAAGCGCTGAAAAGCAAACAAATTGATGTGCTGGTTACTTCACCTATCAATAAAAAAGTGATGCATTCCGAGCAGTTTCCTTATGCCGGTCACACCGAATACCTGATGGACTATTTTGGCGCTAAAGACAATCTGATGTTTATGGTGGCAGACGATTTACGCGTGGGATTGGTTACGAATCACAGTGCGATTAAAGATGTCGCATCAAAAATTTCTAAAGAAAAAATAATCCGAAAACTGCAATTGATGAATACATCACTGATGCAGGATTTTGGAATTGACAGACCGCGCATAGCTGTGTTGGGATTGAATCCGCATGCTGGTGATGGTGGTGTGATTGGAAATGAAGAAGTAAATGTGATTTTACCAGCTGTGCAGGAAGCAAAAAACATGGGAATAACTGTGTTTGGTCCGTATCCGGCAGATGGATTTTTTGCTTCCTGTAATTACAAAAAATTCGATGGTGTACTGGCTATGTATCATGACCAGGGATTGATTCCGTTTAAATATATTGCCGGTGAAGACGGCACCAATTTTACGGCTGGTTTGGATGTCGTTCGTACGTCACCGGATCACGGAACTGCGGAAGATATTGCCGGAAAAGGCATTGCTGATGAAACTTCATTTCGTCAGGCGATTTATACGGCGATAGATATTTTCAACAACAGAGCCAACTACAGTGAGATGCGTGAAAATCCGCTGGTAAAAAGAGCGGT
>DAOORG010000129.1:5136-7079 GCA_035389165.1 Chitinophagales bacterium | reverse complement strand
TTTGGGTTTAAAGTGGATCATAAAGTACATGTCATGTTTACCAAAATTGTAGAAGACATGGAACAACGCGGTGAAATAGACCTGTTAAGTCATTACAGCTCTTTAAGAAAACATGGTTATCCTGCTGACTTTAAATATGTGGTACTAAATTCTATTGTCTCTATCGATAATCAGTTGAATCCGTCTGAACAATTCCTTATAAAATCATACAACATGATTAAATCGCTGAGCTTGCCAACGGAAGTAGATTTTGGTCTGGAAAAAACCAACTGTCGCGTTGAAAATATTCCAATTCGTATTGCCAGCAAAACACATATCAATATCGAAAGAAGAGATTAGTATTTGATCTTTATTGAAATTATGTAATTTTTTGTTTGCTGTCAAAGTTCTGTGCTGACATTTATTGTGTTATATTAGTATCACAAAACACACACAGCACACAGATATATGACACCGGAAGTCTGGTTAATTATTTTAATTGTCATTTCACTAACATTTGATTTTCTTAACGGATTTCATGACAGTGCAAATGTAGTTGCTACTATGATTTCTTCCAGAGCAATGTCTGGTAAAGCAGCGCTTACCTTAGCTGCTGTTGCAAATCTCGTTGGTCCTTTTTTGTTTGGCGTCGCGGTGGCACACACCGTCGGTGATGAAGTAGCAGTCTCTCAACATATAACTATATCTGTTGTGGTCGCAGCTTTATTGAGTGCCAGCAGCTGGAATATCATAACCTGGTATTTCGGAATTCCGGCCAGCTCATCGCACGGACTAATCGGTGGTATTATCGGTGCAGTCATTGCCGGTTCTGGTGTAGATGCCATAAAAATGGCTGGCGTCTGGAAAATCATAATCGCTTTGTTGATGTCACCTATAATTGGTTTTACGGTTGGCTGGCTGGTCATGTTGCTGGTCAGAAGATTATTAAAAAATGCATCACCAAAAGCAGATACAGCTCTGAAATACGGACAGATTCCTACAGCCATCGCATTGGCACTCAGCCATGGCACCAACGATGCTCAGAAAACAATGGGCGTAATTACCATGGGATTAGTTGTGCTTGGCTTCCAGAAAGAATTTGTAGTGCATTGGTGGGTGATTCTGATAAGTGCAATCTCCATTGGTCTTGGAACAGCTTTAGGCGGCTGGAGAATAATTCATACATTAGGTGGTAAGTTTTATCGAATTCGGCCTATTCACAGTTTCACCTCACAACTATCATCTGCAATAGTCATACTTACGTCTTCTTTTTTAGGTGGACCGGTAAGTACCACACAAGTAGTTAGTATGTCAATTTTAGGTGCCGGTGCCGGCGACCGGATTTCTAAAGTACGCTGGACTGTTTTAAAAGATATAGCATTGGCATGGGTTTTAACGGTTCCGTTTACAGCCATCTTGTCAGCACTTCTATATTATATTGTTCATTTTATTACTAAAGTTTAAGCTATGGGAATTTTTGGATCACACGAAGAAAAGGAAGATAAATTTATTGTACAACTTATAGAACAGTCCCAAAAAACACATGCTATCATTGTGTTTCTGGAGCATTCGCTGGATGATGACAACGACTCAAAAATTGAACATTTTAAAATTTGCCTCGCAGAAATTGAAGAAATACGAAGAGTATTGATTGATGACTTACACAATACTTTTATTACACCAATTGACAGAGAAGATATTTACAACATTTCAAATGCGTTGTATGATATGGTAGATTATGCGATGACTACTTCAGAAGAAATGCATATTCTTAAAGTAGTTCCGGATGATTACATTCGAAAAATGATCACGCTGGTGAGAAAACAAACAGAAGAATTGCTCGCAGCCATGGAGCGCCTAAGTAAAAATCCAAGAGTTGCCGGCGAACATACTATGATTGTAAAAAGCCTGGAAAAAGATGTGGAACATCTTTATAGAAAAGCATTGCGCGATTTATTTGATAC
>DAOORG010000129.1:0-5036 GCA_035389165.1 Chitinophagales bacterium | reverse complement strand
CTGCCAATTTCAATATACAATATAGTGATAGCAAAAAATAAAGCTATAGCCACCGTCGGATGCCACAACAATACTCCTGCAACCAAAAAGAAAGTGCCACTATACAACGGATGTCTCATATATTGATAGATACCGGAAACGACCAACTTGCTTTGTTCGTTTTTTTCTGGTATTCTGAGTCCTAAAAATTCCATTTTGTCAAACGTATAAAATGAAATTGTAAGTATGCCGCTACCGGTTAAAAATAAAACAACTGCAATACTATTGGTCATACGGTTTGTTGTAAACAGCAGCTTACTATCCGAAAATGTAATCTGGATTAAAATTAAAAGACCTATAATGGCAATTATATTATACAGCATACGATAGTATTTATAAATAACAGGCAAGTGTAGTTTAAACCATTGCTTAACGTTATTGGCAGCCAGGAAACTATGCACAGCAAAATATATTATCCAGCCGAAAACAATTATCAGATACATGGTTGAGAATTTACAACTGAATTTACTTCAATTCTATAAATAAAGAATTAAAGTTGTTGAGAAAATACATATTATTTTCACATTTCTTTTGAACAATATCTTTCTTTCGTAGTTTTAGTAACATTACACATTATTTATGAAGAATTTTATCCTGGCATTATTGCTTTTTCCATCCATTATTTTCGCTCAAACAGGCATTATTGAAGGTCGCATATTTGACGAGATTAACAATGAACCTATTATTGGTGCAAACGTCACCATAAAAGGAACCACCAACGGAGCCACCACAGATATAGATGGTAATTATAAAATAGAAGGACTTACTGCTGGTCTATACAATATTGAAGTGTCTTATCTTGGTTATGAAACACAAACTCTTTTTGAAGTAGAAGTGACTAATTCGAAACCAAAACGTATTGATTTTTCATTGAAACAATCTTCACAATCACTCGATTCAATAGTTATTAAAGCAACTCCGTTTGAACGAAAAGCAGAATCACCCTTGTCATTAACTTCCATTGGTGTAAATGAGATACAACGAAATCCTGGTGGTAATCGCGATATATCAAGGTCAATTAAAAATTTACCTGGTGTTTCGTCGGGCTTTGGTTTTCGAAATGATTTATTAGTACGTGGTGGCGCACCTAACGAAAATAGATTTTATTTAGATGACATAGAAATTCCTACCATCAATCACTTTGCCACGCAAGGAGCCAGTGGTGGTAGTAATGGTTTGTTAAATGTAGACTTTATTAACAATGCAGATTTTTATACGGGTGCATTTCCAGCTGCACGTGGTAATGCATTAAGTTCTGTATTAGCATTGACACAAAGAGAAGGTCGTAAAGACAGAGTAGGATTAACGTTCACATTAGGAGCAAGTGAAGCTGGTTTAACCTTAGAAGGACCACTCACCAAAAAGAAAAAAACTACATTCCTGGTAAATGGCAGATATTCTTACTTACAAGCTTTATTTAAAGCACTTAAATTACCTTTTCTACCTACTTATTCAGATGCTCAATTTAAAATTACACATAAGTTCAACAATAAGCATGATTTAATGTTCTTAGGCGTTGGTGCTTATGATCAGTTGAGACTTAATCTTGCACAAGATAAAACTACTGAACAACGATATTTATTAAGACAATTACCTCAGCAAAATCAGTGGAATTACACAATTGGTGCACGTTATCGATACTTTATGGAGAATAGTTACATTGTTGTTGTTGCTAGTAGAAGTATGTTTGGTAATAAAATTTTTAAAAATTATGATAATAATCCTTCCAATCCAAAACAATATGATTTGAGTTCAACAGAATCTGAAAATAAATTACGTTTTGAACATACTTACCGTTTAAAAGGATACAAGTTAACATACGGTGTAAACTATGAATATGCGCTTTATACGAACACCTCTTCTATTAATCGCTTCGTTGGCGACACAGTATTAAATATATCTTACAATGGAAATTTGAACATGCATAAATATGGTTTTTTTGCACAAGTTTCTAAAGCTTACTTTAACGATAAGCTAAGTTTATCATTAGGTATTCGTGCAGATGGAAATCCTTACAATAAAAATATGGCAAATCTTTTTAACCAGTTTTCGCCACGTTTTTCTGCATCTTATTCACCTCATCCAATGGTGAGCATAAATTTTAATTCAGGCTTATATTATCAATTGCCAGGCTATACTACATTAGGATTCAGAAATAATCTGAATGAGCTTTCAAATCAAAACGATTTAAAATATATTCGAAACGCTCAAGTAGTAGGTGGTGTTGCCGTTGTTGTACCTGAGTCAAATACAAAGATTTCAGTAGAAGGTTTTGGTAAGTTTTATTCTAACTATCCTGCGCTTACCAATAAAGGAATTTCATTGGCAAATTTAGGCGGAGATTTTGGTGTAGTAGGTGATGAGCCTGCAACTTCTACTTCTTTAGGAAAAACGTATGGTTTAGAAGTTGCAGTACAACAAAAATTATGGAAAGGTTTATTTGGTATTGCATCTTATACTTGGTTTAGAAGTTTTTTTACAGATGCTAACGGTGATTATAAACCATCAAGTTGGGACGCCAGACATGTTTTTAATCTTACTTTAGGATATAAGTTTAAAAGAAATTGGGAAATTGGCGCAAGATGGTCTATTCAAGGTGGTTTGCCTTACACTCCTTTTAATGAAGCTGGTTTTGCCGATACGACTAACTTTAAACAAAGTGGCGGAGTACCTGTTTCAGATTTTACCCGATTGAATTCTTTGAGAACAAAAGCACAACATTCTTTGAACTTGCGCATAGATAAAAAATGGTTTTTGAAAAAGATAAACATCAATTTATATCTTGATTTGCAAAACGTCTACTTTAGCAAATTTCAAACGCCACCTAATTTAGATGTTGAATTTGATAGCAATAATATGCCTGTCTTAGATCCATCTGACAATTCTAAATATAAACTCAATTATCTGGATACTAGTAGTGGAAGTATTATTCCTTCTATAGGTTTTATTTTGGAATACTAGACAAATTATTCAACTATTTTGGGTCTGTATGTAAATACAAAAACGACCAGTAGTAAAAATACTATTACAACACTGGATGCGAAAATTTCATTGAGTATACCATGTTGCAAGAAAGCCGCTATACATAAGCCAAAACAAACAACACATAAAACGCCAATGATTTTATGAGCTATTTTTCCTTTAAAAAAGAAAGGAGAAAACAACAGGAAACAAGAAGCAATGGAACTCCATTTCAACCAGGTGAAAATATTTAACAAACCTAAGTTTGGTGTAATATCACCTGTTTTATACAATTGTACAATTTGATGCAATTGCAGGTTTTCCAGTCCGTCAAAAATCAGCATGGAAAAGCAAAACAACATAGCTATAAACATCGTTTTTGCTTGTGTGATGTGGTAGATACCAAGTGCAATAAAAAACAATAAGCTGCTGTATAAACACATAAAAAGATAGTCTATGGAATTGCCCAGATTTAAATGCTGTACATAAGCAGCAACATCGCTCACTTCAAAAAAGCGGGCAACTTCTTGCGGCGATTGTATAAATTCTAATGCAATAATAGGTGTAATGAAACCTGCAGGCAGGTTATTTTCCGGTTTTGGATTCACAAACAACAGGACTACAGCGCAAGAAATCAAGGCAATTCCAAAAAAACGGGCTATTTTGAAGGTTTTAAAGTTCATTTTTGCATTTTTTTTTAGATTTTTTTATTTTCTTGATATAAATCAAGGCGGTTTAGTTAAACTTGGCTTAACTTTAAATTAATAAGAAACATAAATTACCCTCTTGAAATTTAGAATGGCTGCACTTTAAGCAGCCATCTTTTTTTTTATTTATCTCGTTTATTTAATTCATCTCTTATGGCAGCCGCTTTTTCGTAGTCTTCATTGGCCAGCGCGTCGTTAATCAGCTTTTCCAACTCTTTAAGCGTATAGATAGAATAATCCGTTTTTTCTTTTCCGGATAAAGAAGTAGATGGCGCTACGGTAGAAAATTCCTCATCGTGTTCCGATGTTTCGCTTTCCGGCTCATCCATTAGCACGATGCCGGAAGTTTCCAGGATATTACCATAAATATAAATAGGACAGCTAAAACGAATAGCAAGCGCAATGGCATCTGAGGTTCTGGAGTCTATTTCGTGTTCTTCGCCGTTAAAAATACAAATCAGTTTAGAGTAGAAAACACCATCCATGAGGTTGGTAATCACCACTTCGCTCAGAAAGATGTTAAAGGTATCCATCATGGTTTTAAATAGGTCGTGTGTCAGCGGACGCGCCGGCGGCATATTTTCTATAGCCACGGCAATTGCCTGCGCTTCAGCAGCACCAATAACGATAGGCAAACGGCGTTTTCCTTTCACTTCACCCAACACCACCGCATACGAATGATGCTGCGTAAAACCCTGCGTAATATTGATGATTTCTAATTCAACTTTTTTCACAGGGTAAAGTTACGAAAAATGAAGTAATTTACAATTTCAGTGTTTTCAACAGGCGTTGAGCTAAAATAAAAAAGCCACCGAAACTTCGGTGGCTGTAAAAAAAAATTAGGAAAGGTCCTCAGCTCCCTAATTTAATTTACAAACAAACTTAGTTCAACCATGTATGGGAAATATATGGACCTTTTATTGTAAATCTTCCGGTATTGGGTCTGTTAATGGTGGCAACCCTTCTGCTGCCGTGCCGCTAGGCGAATCATAAATCAGGTAATCATTATATTTTGCAGCATCCAGTGTTCGCCAGGCTGTTTTTGCCAGCCTGCAATAATTTTTTAACTGCACAAAAATGCCATTACCCATTTCCACGCGATCTTCCTGTGTAATATCGCGTTCACCAATTTTTATTCCTTGTGAGATAATGAGGTTTTCAAAATCATTACAGATGGTGGTTAAAGAACTTAGCATCGCAGCAGTTAATCCAAGCGGAGCAAGGTCGGCAAGGTAAATAGTGCCTACGCGCACCACACGTCGTCCCACAATCAATAAATTAGCATCGTCCCAACGCGAAATTTCGCCAATGCCAAACGTTTTATACTTG
>DAOORG010000128.1:3602-7116 GCA_035389165.1 Chitinophagales bacterium | reverse complement strand
ATATTGTGGTTATCCATTGCTTTGGATAAGATATAATAAGAATAGGCATTAAAACGGCTGGCCAGTTTTTCACCCTGATAGCGCTGGTAGGAACAGGCTCTGAAATTCTCCAGTTTATCATTATCCGGCTCAGCTTGTGTTTTATTGTAAGCTTTGTAATTTCGGTAAGAAATCAGGCCGATACTGCGCGCTGCTTTCATGCCGTTGATTCCGGCAGTATCATTCGCTTCACCAAATGTTCCATCTGCTTCAATAGCCAGGCGCTGCGATTCGTTAAATGCAATGCCCCACGGCGAGTGCTGAATATTCGTAGCACCTAATAAAATATTATCAAATATATCCGGTTCCTGAATCACAAACTCCAAGAGTTGCTGACCACCCATAGAAAAACCGCAGGCAAAGAATATTTTTTCAATACTCAAATGTTTACGCAAAATGGTCAGTGTTTTCACCATGTCTCTTACCGTCACGGTTGGAAAATCCTTGTAGTATTTGTTACCTGTCTCAGGATTCAGAGATAATGGACCTGTAGTTCCGTAACAAGATCCCAGCATATTAGCACAAACAATGAAATACTTTTTCGGATCTAAAAATAAACCTTCGCCTACCATGCCAGGCCACCATTCTACAGGATTGGAGTTGGCGGAAAACGCATGACAAATCCAAACAACATTTGATTTATCGGCATTCATCTCACCAAAAGTGGTGTAGGCGATATCCACCTCAGGAAGTGTAACGCCACATTCTAAAGTAATGGGCTGCTTATGTGTCAGAATTTGTGTAGACATAATTTGAAACAAAGATAAAATAAAAAAACATTGGGAAAGTTTTAAAACAATCCCAATGTTGTTAAAGAATTATTTTCAGGCATTCAACGCCTGGTCGAAATCTGCTTTAATGTCATCTATATGTTCAATACCGACAGAAACACGAATTGAATTTTTAGAAACACCCGATGCCGCCTGTTCTGCATCCGACAGCTGCTCGTGTGTAGTAGATGCGGAATGAATCGCAAGAGTTTTCACATCGCCTACATTGGCTACATGCGATGTCAATTTTAATGAATTGATGAATTTCTTGGCTGCGTCATATCCGCCTTTTACGTCAAACGTAAATACAGAACCGAAACCGTTGGTCAGGTATTTTTTTGCCAACTCATGATAAGGCGAATCCGGCAAGCCAGTATAGGTTACTTTTTCCACTTTCGGATGTTGCTGCAACCATTGTGCCAGCGCAATGGCATTCTGGTTGTGGCGTTCCACTCTTAAAGAAAGCGTTTCTAAGCCTTGTAAGAATAAGAAAGAATTAAACGGTGCAACCGCTGCGCCAAAATCTCGCAAACCTTCCACTCGTGCACGGATAATGAAGGCGATATTTCCGAATGGTCCCGGCGTGCCGAATACATTCCAGAAATTTAAACCATGATAACCTTCTGATGGTTCTGTAAACTGCGGATACTTGCCATTGCCCCAGTTAAAATTTCCACCATCAATTATTACACCACCAATAGAAGTGCCGTGACCACCAATCCATTTGGTAGCAGATGCCACCACGATATGTGCACCATGTTTCAATGGCTGAAATAAATAACCGCCTGCACCGAATGTATTGTCCACTATAATCGGCAAATCGTATTTATCTGAAAGTGCTTTAAATGCTGCCCA
Organism: Chitinophagales bacterium; assembly: GCA_035389165.1. GTDB lineage: Bacteria > Bacteroidota > Bacteroidia > Chitinophagales > JADIYW01 > JADJSS01. The sequence goes on along the minus strand of DAOORG010000128.1, from coordinate 5,452 downwards.
ATCAGGCACATTGCCTCTCGGATTTCCAATAGATTCCAGGTAGATGGCTTTTGTTTTATCGTCAATTAATTTTTCAAAAGATGAAGGATCATCACCATCTGCAAAGCGTGCTTCGACACCTAATCGTTTAAATGCTACTTTAAACTGATTGTAGGTTCCGCCATATAAAAATGAAGTGGAAACAAAATTATCACCAGCTTCCAAGATATTATTCAACGCTAAAAACTGTGCGGATTGTCCGGAAGCAGTTGCCAATGCAGCCACACCGCCTTCCAGTGCGGCAATGCGTTTTTCAAACACATCCGTTGTTGGATTCATGATACGTGTATAAATGTTTCCAAACTCACGTAAGCCGAATAAATTGGCTGCATGTTCTGTATCTTTAAACTGATACGAAGTGGTCTGGTAGATTGGAACGGCGCGCGAACCGGTTGTCGGATCCGCTTCCTGTCCGGCATGCAGTTGCAGTGTTTCAAATTTGTAAGTACTCATTGTTTTTATTTTAAAAAGTGATTAATAGACATAAAAAAAGCCTTCCGTGTTCAGGGAAGGCTGTATATTTTAATTAAATATTTCAGTTTTTGACAAAGCCTTCTCATTCTATTTTACAACAGCAACACATTTCAATATTTAGAAAACTTTTCATTGAGACAAACTTATAAAAATTGTTTATTAAAACAAAATCATTGGGAATTATAATTCTTAAATAATGTGAATGCACTATTTATCCGATTTCCAGACTGCCGCCATCTTTTATGATTAATGTGCCACCTTTTATTTCCAAACCACCTTTTATTTTGATTTTCGCATTATCTGTAATCTGAACATCTGCACCATCTTTAATCACCATATGCTGATTGGTATTATCTGTAAGTACAATGGTGGTATCTACTTGTGTGCCGCAATGTGTACATTCGATATGGGTTTTGTCCATTGATTTAAAATCGTTGCTTCCGCATTGCGGACAAGTAATTTTCTGTTTATCGATGTTGAGGTATTCCATATTAATACACTGCCATGGCGTCCTGTTTGTCCGCTTTTGTACTCACCTGAACAGACTGAACAAATTCTCCGATTTCGTCAATGGCCTTATTGGCTTCCGGAACAATACCACCAAGATATTGCCAGACATGCATCATGTTTTCATAAATTTCCAGTTGTACTTTCACACCGGCTTTGTTCATTTTTTGAGCCATTCTAATCGAATCATCAAACAATATTTCGTTGCTACCGACTTGTATGAGTGTAGGTGGAAATCCTTTTACGTCAGCAAAAAGCGGTGAAACCAACGGATCTTTTGGGTCGGCCTCTCCAATATATCTTTTAGAAAAAATAGATAGTAAATGTGGTGTAATTAATGGATCCTTGTCTTTCTTAGATTGAATACTGTCTCCACTCAACGTTAAATCTGTCCAAGGTGATAATAATACGGCACCTGCAGCTTTGGGTAATCTTTGTTTTTTAATCATCTGTAACAGTGCAAGCGTTAAACCGCCACCGGCAGAGTCACCCATGATGAAAATATTTTCGTATCCATCTGCCAGCATTTGTTTGTATGCAGCCAGCGCGTCTTCGAGCGCACATGGATATGCATTTTCCGGTGCTTTTCGGTAATTGATTGCTAAGGTTTTATAACCTGCAGCACGTGCAATTCTGGCAATTAGTGCGCGATGAGTATTATACGACCCGACAACATAACCACCGCCGTGCAAGTATAAAATAGTCTTGGATTTCCCGAACCCATCCGGTATAAACCAGGCTGCATCAGAACCGGCATATTTAAGTTCTTCCTTTTTGACAAATCTTGGAAACTTGGTAATGTTTGACAAACGTTCAAATCCAACTCTGAC
>DAOORG010000128.1:0-3502 GCA_035389165.1 Chitinophagales bacterium | reverse complement strand
CCGCTTGGAATATTTTCTACGTGGTAATTTTCCGGAAGAGACATCAATTGAATAGAAGACTGAACAGATGACAACGCTTTTTGATGGCAATGTCCGTGTAATTTAATTTGCTTGCTGGCTTTGGTAAACTGAGCTGCTGTTATATTTCCTTTTTGAATTTCGCGTGCGATAAATTCATCAATTATAAAACAATTTTCTGCTAGTTTTTTTGCAGCCGGAATTTCACTTTTATCCACCAGTCTCGGATATTCATCTCTGAAAGAAAGAATAGCGGAAGGCTCAATACCAATTAATGGCACATCCTTATTTACCCAGGTTTTGAAAACAGCAACATTTTCTTTTGCCAGTTTCTGTGCTTCTAATATAAGTCCTTTGGATAAATGAGCACGACCGCTGTCTGCATGCTCAATATATGCAACTTCATAGCCGAGTTTAGTCAATAATTTCATTGCTTTGATACCAATTTCTACGTCATTGAAATTCGTAAATTCGTCAAAGAAAAAATAAACTTTTCCTTTTTGCGGAATCTTCAATTCCAGTTCCTTACTGTTCTTCTTATACCAACTTAACAATGTCTCTTTGTAATACAAAGGCATGGAACGGTTTGGCGCAATCTTCAGCATTTTTTTCAGTATTCCAGACGTAATTTTATTCGTCAACCCGAAATTACTCAATGCTGGAAACAGCATAGCCAACTTACTGAGCTGACCAATATTAGCAATCGCTTTAGTACGCAAGGGTACTCCATTTTCTTTATAGTATTGATGTAAGAATTCTGCTTTTAGAGTAGTGATATCTACATTGGAAGGACATTCTGATGTACATCCTTTACAACTCAGACATAAATCCATCACTTCATAAATTTCTTTATGGTTGAACTTATTTGTTTGTGTGGAATTGGATAAAAAATCACGAAGAATATTGGCTCGTGCACGAGTAGTATCTTTTTCGCTGCGAGTAGCCATATAAGACGGACACATGGAACCGCCGCTGCCAGGTAATTTTCGGCAATCACCGCTACCGTTGCATTTTTCTGCTGCTCTTAAAATGCCTTCGTCTTTGTCAAAATTAAATACCGTTTCAAATTGTCTGGTTTCCTGATTTTCTTCATACCGCATTGAAGTATCCATTGGCGGCGTGTCGACAATTTTTCCGGGATTCAGAATATTATTGGCGTCAAATGTGTATTTCAGTTTGCGCAACAGTTGATAATTTTTTTCGCCAACCATTAATGGAATAAATTCTCCGCGCACACGACCGTCGCCATGTTCTCCGCTTAGCGAGCCATTGTATTTTTTTACCAGATGCGCTGTATCCGTGGCAATGGTTCTGAATAAAACACGATCTTCTTTTTTCTTTAAATCCAAAATGGGACGCAAATGCAGCTCGCCTGCACCGGCATGCGCATAGTACACACTGCGTTGCTGATATTTACTCATCATATCCGTAAACTCACCGATATAAGCCGGTAAATCTTCTACCGTAACGGCTGTATCTTCAATCACTGCTACTGCTTTTGCATCACCAGGAATATTGGCGAGCAACCCTAAGCCTGCTTTGCGAAGCGTCCATATTTTATTGATGTCATTTCCATATAAGCTGGGAAAATGATATCCTATATTTTCATTTTCAAAATCGTGCTGTAATGCTTTAGCCTTTGCATCAATTTCTTCTTTCGTTTCACCATGAAATTCCACACATAAAATAGCTTCCGGATCTCCTTTTACAAAAAATCGATTTTTACTTTGTTCTATGTTTTGTTTTGTACAATCCAAAATAATTTTATCTATCAGCTCACATGCCGTTGGCTGATGTTTCATGGCTATAACGGTAGCACGCAAACTTTCTTCCAGTGATTTGAAGTGTATCGCCACTACTACTTTCTCTTTAGGTGGCAGCGGAACCAGATTTAATTTTATTTCTGTAATAAAAGCAAGTGTTCCTTCACTACCACAAATTAATTCACACAGGTTAAATGGTTTTCCATTTTCATCAAACGGCTGTTGCTTCAGTAATTCGTCCACCGCATAACCGGTATTTCTCCGATGAATTTTCTGATTGGGAAACTGCTGCAGAATTTCCTGTTGTGTTTCTTTATTGGACAATTCTTCTGAAAGAAAATTATAAATACTACCTTCCAGAGATTGAAGTTTTGTTTTTTCCTGAAAAATATCCGGTGAAATATTTTTGAAAATCACTTCTGATCCATCACTCAAAAAACCTGTAAGCTCAAGCACATGATCGCGCGTGCTGCCGTAAACGATAGAATTTGTACCGCAGGAATTATTGCCGACCATACCGCCAATCATTGCGCGATTTGCCGTAGATGTTTCGGGTGCAAAAAACAATCCGGTTGATTTTAACTGACGATTTAATTCATCGCGCACCACGCCAGGTTGCACGATGCAATATTTTTCATCTTTATTTACTTCGAGAATTTTATCAAAATATTTGGATACATCTACCACGATGCCGCCGCCAACAACCTGACCGCCGAGTGAAGTACCGGCTGTTCTGGGAATAAGTGATGTTTTATGCTGGTGTGCAAACTGTATTAATGACTGAATATCTTTTTTAGTTTTTGGGTAACAAACAGCCAATGGATATTCTTTGTATACTGATGCATCAGTAGCATACAAAGTACGCATCGTATCATCATAAAAGAATTCTCCTTCCAATGAGGCAGCTAACTTTATAAATAAAGATGTATCGAATTGTTGTTTCATGTTACGTTCACTTCCGTGCACTTACACAGCCGTTTGAATGCTAAATTTACAAAATGAAGCAGGATACTTTAGTATTGTTGTTAGAATTAATGATTTGAAAATAAAAAAGCCACCAAGAAGGCGGCTCCACGTAAAACAACATTAATATCTAATCTTATGGTTTAAGTGCTATTTTTTAACTTTTATGAACTGATTATCGATGTTTTCGAAGTTGGAGTAAAGGAAATTGTAGTCTATAGAATTTTCTTTTCCATACTCATTAAGAATCAGTTTTCCATTTTTTTCAGACCATTTTCCGTCTACTGAGTAGTTTTTCACTCTGAAATAATCCTGCGGTGAGATGGGAACGACCTGAACGTACTGATGATAGGTTCCATCGGAATTCAACGATAAGTAAAAGATTTTCTTAGCGATACCATCTTCCGGTGAGTACTTTGTCTGGTCTTGTTCGTATTTCCAGATACTTCTGATGATAGCATCTGAGTTCTTATCGGTATCATTATTGTTGGCCAGGACCGAAAACGGTACAAAGATGACTACCAATATGGTTAAGTGTAATAATATTTTGTATATATTTTTCATAGGCTGTTGTAATTTTTTTTATCATATAATTGTCCATTTTCAGACTTGCGAAACATAATAATATGCTACATTATAAAAACATTCATTTCGCAATAATAGTTTCAAGTTGGGATTGAAACTGTGTTAAAATTTAGGGGATAAGTTTCTAAATACTTTAGGGCCTTTAAAAAGCCGTAAACAACAGATTAAAAGAG
>DAOORG010000127.1:0-7287 GCA_035389165.1 Chitinophagales bacterium | reverse complement strand
GGTGTAACGCCGCCAACAACGTTTGTTCCGTATTCAATCATTTGTGTGGCATGGAAAGTGCCTTCTTTTCCTGTAAAACCTTGTACGATTACTTTCGAGTGTTTATCTACTAAAATGCTCATAATATTATTTGGATAATTTTGCTATTAATTTGTCATGTCTTGCATCGCGTGCTTCTTTCAAGAAGTCAGAGGCGAAAATAAAATCTATCAGTTCTTTGTTATCAGATTCAAAAAGAGAAACCTTATCTCCTTCCCAGTGTTTTGAACCTTCATGCAGAAACAGTATTTTATCACCATTGGTAATAACACTGTTCATGTCATGTGTATTTGTAATTGTGGTGATTTGGTATTCTTCTGTAATCTCCATAATTAACTCATCAATCACAATGGAAGTCTGCGGATCGAGTCCGGAATTCGGCTCATCACAAAACAGGTATTTTGGATTCATGACGATGGCTCTGGCAATACCGGTACGTTTCTGCATACCACCGGAAAGCTGAGACGGAAATTTATTATTGGCGTTCACGAGATTCACTCGTTTCAATACTTCATTTACTCTGTCTTTTTTATCAGACATAGACATTTTAGTAAACATATCCAGCGGAAACCGAACGTTTTCTTCAACTGTTAATGAATCAAACAATGCTCCGCCTTGAAACAACATACCCAATTCTCTCCGAATATCTACTTTATCTGCCATATTCATGGCAACATAATCTTTACCATCAAAGAAAATATGACCATCTGTTGGTGTCAGCAAGCCGACAATACATTTCAATAAGACCGTTTTACCGGAACCACTTTTTCCAATGATTAAATTATTTTTTCCAGCTTCGAAAACCGTAGAGATTCCCTTCAGCACTTGTTGTGCTCCAAAAGATTTTCGTACGTCTCTAACTTCTATCATTACATTTTAATTTAATAGCAACCACGCCAGGATAAAATCTGCCACTAACACCATAATACTGCTTAACACCACCGCTCTTGTACTTGCTTTTCCAATTTCGATGGAACTGCCATAAGAATAAAATCCCTGATAACAGGAAATGGATGTCAATAGAAAACCAAATACTGCTGCTTTGGTAAGCATGATATATATATTCTTAGCTACAAAGCTCATTAATACTCCTTGTGTAAAGTCGGTACTGGAAACATATCCGGTAAGATCACCTGCAATTAATCCACCAATAATACCTGTGATGGTAGATATAATTACCAATATTGGCACCATTGTAATGGCTGCAGCCAATTTAGGACCAATCAGGTAAGAAATGGTGTTGACACCCATAATTTCCAGAGCATCGATTTGTTCAGTTAAACGCATGGTGCCTAATTCTGAAGATAAGTTAGAACCTACCTTTCCCGCTAAAATCAATCCTGATATGGTTGGCGCTAATTCCAGAATCAGCGATTCTTTTACAATATAACCAACATAATACATGGGCACCATAGAGCCCGATAAATTGTATGCAAATTGCACGGTGGATACAGCACCGATAAAAAATGAAATTAAAATGATAATCATTACAGAACCGACACCGATGTTAGACATCTGGCGTAACGTTTCCTTCCAATACATCGCAGCTCTTTCTGGTCTGGTAAAACAACGTTTTATCATCAGAATATATCTGCCAATGTGAAATATCGGTCCGCCTGAAGCATGGATGTATTCTGCCATGGATAATTTTACAATTTTAAAAGTGGTAAAAATAGTCTATTTTTAGTAATTAGTAAAAGTAAAAAGCTAAAAGCCAAAAGAATTCATATTTTTATGACATAAAACGTGCATAAGTACTTATTTATCCACTAATAAATCCAATAATTTAATGAATATTGTAATAACAGGTGCCAGCAGAGGAATCGGGAAGGCTATCGCTGAAAAATTTGCAGCCGAAAACCATCAGGTAATTATTTGCTCCAGAGATGAAGACAAACTGAAAGAGATACATGAGAAATTTCCTTCTGTTATAATCTATCCATGTGATATGTCTTCAAAAACAGAAATTCTGCAATTCGGAGATTTTGTTTTACAAACCTTTGATAAAATTGATATTCTGGTAAACAATGCCGGTGTTTTCCTTCCTGGAAAAATTACTGAAGAAGAAGATGGCGTTTTAGAAAAAACGATGAATACAAATCTGTTCAGTGCATATCATTTAACCAGAAAATTAGTACCTAATTTTCTGCAGCACAAAGACGGCTATATTTTCAATATGTGCTCTGTAGCCAGCATGAAAGCATATGAAAATGGTGGAAGTTATTCCATTTCTAAATTTGCCTTACTTGGATTTTCCAAAACCTTACTCGAAGAGTTGAAAACATACAACATTAAAGTGACATCCATTTTACCTGGTGCTACACTGACGGATTCGTGGAGTGGAACAGACTTACCGGAAAGCAGATTTAGTAAACCGGAAGATATTGCCGAATTAATTTATATTATCACACAGCTCAGTAAATTCTCCGTAGTGGAAGATATTGTTATAAGACCACAGTTAGGTGATATCTGATTAGAAAAAGTGCTGATGAATGCAACTGTATTAATACTTTAAACTACTTGTAGTATAATTACAATACTATTTATTGAATTCACATAAAATTTTACCTTTACAAAAAAAATATGCACAGCGGCAGTCATTTTTCCTTTAAAGAAGTCATCTCCTGGACGAGAAGAGACATCTATCAATTGCTAATTATTTCTACGATTCCTACTATTTTTTACGAATGCTTTGGATGGAAATGGATTGCTATTCCCTGGTTGCCGGTGGCTTTATTGGGCACAGCAGTAGCTTTTGTTGTAGGTTTTAAAAACAATGCATCTTATGACAGAATGTGGGAAGCCCGACGCATATTTGGTGCTATCCTGAATGTCAGCAGAAGCTGGGGTATTACCGCCAGAGATTATGTTACCAATAAACATGCAGCCAAACATTTGTCTGATGCTGAGTTGAAACAACTGCATCTGGAATTATACAACAGACACTTTGCATGGTTAACAGCTTTACGATATCAACTGAGAGAACCTAGAAAATGGGAAGCTATTTATAAAGTACATAATTTAGAATACAAAGACAAATACTTCAAAGTAGAAGAGCATAATTTAAAAATGGAAGATGCCATCAAAAAATATCTGTCTCCGGAAGAATATGAATTGGTGATTTCTAAAACCAATAAAGCTGCACAAATTATTTCTCTGCAATCAGCGCACCTAAAAAGGCTGCTGGATGATGGTTTGATTGAAGACTTCAGACATATGGAACTGGAAAAGTTGCTGCTTGAATTATACAATCAGCAAGGTGCTGCTGAGCGAATTAAAAACTTTCCGTTTCCTAGACAATATGCTACGCTGAATCTCTGGTTTATAAAAATATTCATCGTGCTTATTCCGTTAGGTATGCTTCAGGAATTTGAAAAATTTGGAGCACATTTAGTTTGGTTGTCGATTCCGTTCAGCACCTTGTCGGGTTGGGTATTTACAACAATGGAAAAAATCGGTGAATCTTCTGAAAATCCGTTTGAAGGCAGTGCTAATGATGTGCCCATAACAGCTATGAGCAGAACCATTGAAATGGATATGTTAGAGATGCTGGATGTAGAACATGCTATTCAGCCTTTACAAGTACAGAATAATATTTTAACCTAATACCATAACTGAAAATTATGACAGCTATAGATAAAATTTTTGAGAACAACGAAAAATGGGTAACAGAGAAACTTTCCCTTGATCCAAATTATTTTGAGAATTTATCAAAAGGACAAGCTCCGGAGTTTTTATACATCGGTTGCTCCGACAGCAGAGTAACTGCTGAAGATTTGATGGGTGCCAAACCCGGTGAAATTTTTATCCATAGAAATATTGCCAATATGGTAGTGTCTATTGATCTGAATGCCATGTCTGTAATAAATTATGCAGTGCGACACCTGAAAGTAAAACACGTTGTTGTTTGCGGTCATTACGAATGCGGTGGTGTGAAAGCTGCTATGCAACCTACCGACTTAGGCATTTTAAATCCATGGCTGAGAAACATCAGAGATGTGTACCGACTGCATCAGACAGAACTGGATTCCATCACCGATGAACATCAAAGATACAACCGACTGATTGAACTCAATGTTCAGGAACAATGTATAAACTTAATCAAAACCGCAGCCATACAGGAAGCCTACAAAGAAAGAGGACTGAAAGTATACGGCTGGGTATTTGACATTCACACCGGAAAAATCATAGATCTGAAAATCGACTTCGAACACATCTTAGCCGATATCATGAAGATTTACCGAATTGTATAATACTGTAATCTGTTATTTTAAAACCGCCAGCGCTGCTTCGTAGTTGGGCTCGTTCACCGTTTCTGCTACCTGTTCTGTATAAATTACAGTTCCGGTTGCATCAGCAATAATAACGCTTCTGCTTAGCAAGCCTTTCAACGGACCATCTGTAAAAGTGATGGCATCAAAGTCAGCACTTCTGAATGCCGATAACGTTTCCACATTAGAAATACCTTCAGCACCGCAAAAACGGTTTAATGCAAATGGCAAATCTTTTGAAATGCACAACACTGTTGTATTTTCCAGCTTAGCGGCATCCACATTAAAATGGCGAACAGACGCTGCACACGTGCCTGTATCTATGCTTGGAAAAATATTTAAGACCAGTTGTTTGCCTGCAAAATCTGCCAGTGATTTTTCTGATAAGTTGGATGCGACTAAAGAAAAATCTGCCAACTTATCTCCTACTGAAGGAAGATTTCCGCTGGTATGTATTTCATTTCCTTTTAATGTAACTGTTGCCATAATTTAATTATTAAATTGGTGAGTGAATGTAATGATGAATTATTTTTATAAGGTAGTATAATAATTTAAACTTTCAAAAATTTCTTCTTTTGTGATAGCGATATCATAATCGCATTTTCCGATTTCAGTCAGCAACGCTGCTTTAATTACTGTGCCTTCATTTTTTTTATCGATACTCATTATTTCCAGCAGTTTTTCGCGGTTAAAATCTGCAATGGCATGCTTTGGAAAATGCGTTAATAAAACAGCCTGAATTTCCAGCAATTCTCTTTCGGATAAACCGCATTTCTTTACAGACAAATAAGCTTCACATATCATACCTATTGCAATAGCTTCACCATGTAGCAAGCTGTCTTTTTCATTTTCTAAAGAGTACGCTTCTATTGCATGTCCGATGGTATGTCCGAAATTTAAAATCTTGCGCAGTCCTTTTTCAAAAGGGTCTGCTTCTACCACTGCTTTTTTAATTTGCAAGGAATGAAAAACTATTTCATTCATGTTGGCATGCAAAATATCTATTGATTTGTATTGCTGCCATTGTTCCTGGTCTTGTATCAGCGCATGTTTAAATATTTCGGCCCATCCGTTAATAAACTGACGCTTCGGTAATGTCTTAAAAAATACAGGAGAAACAAATACAGCTTTCGGATTTCGGAACAAACCGATTAAGTTTTTACCGTACTTAAAATCGATGCCTAATTTTCCGCCGATGGAAGAATCTACCTGCGACAACAAGGTAGTTGGAATATTGATAAAATCGATTCCGCGCTTATAGCAACTTGCCGCAAAGCCACCCATATCACCTATCACACCGCCGCCGAGGTTAATAAACAATGCTTTTCTGTCTGCATTATTTTCAATTAGCTGCTGCCAGATAGTTTCACAGGTACTGATATTCTTATGGGTTTCACCGCTTTTTGTTTCTATAATAGTATAACCGGAAATAACAGTATTCAGAATTGGCAAACAATGCACTTTAGTATTTTCATCCACTAAAACAAAAACGGAAGAATAATCTGATGCAGCTAAAAAGTCATTCAATGATTCCAGCGAATCATCAAAAATTATTTCATACTCTTTTAATGAAATTTTATTCATTTTTACTAATTGTCTGAAACGCTGATTAAATTAATTTTAGGATTGCTCTGATTTTTAAATCTGTGAAATCTTTTAATCTGATTAATCTGCGTTTCTAGTTATTATTTATGGTAAATCCACTATTTTATCAAAACTCCATACTTCTGCTTTTGCACCAAACCATTGTTTCACGGTTTTCCAGAACTGCAGAAAAAAGGCAGAATCTCTGTATTTATCAAGATACTCCTGACTATCCCACAAACTATAGGTAAAAAAGATGGCCGGATTATTAATATCCTGCCACGCCTGCAAGAGGTTACAACCTTCCTGCGCGCGGATAGTTTCGCAAACGGTAGCAAAATACGTTTTAAACGTATCCACTTCATCTTCCCGCATGGTTAATTTTACTATTCTGATAATCATTTTTATTTAATATTATTTTAGATCCTGAAACAATTCCGAAACATCGGAACAGGATGACATTCGTACTATGGTCGTCATGCTGAATTTATTTCAGCATCTATTCAAACAATACCTGTATGTTATCACCTTTTGCCAACCCTAATAAATCGGCAGCATGACCACAGTTAATACATAATTCCAGATAACCTAACGAATTAAATCGCGCCAAGCTGTATGTTGGCGGCACATCCGTATAGTTTTCTACTATCCTTTCTATCACATCTTTTTTTCGGTAGTTGATACTCATCTGCTTATTTGCATCAAATCTTTTTATCTCATCTTTATGAATATTAGTAATGGCATTGCCAAAATTATCCACGTGAATGACATTTCCGATAATTTTATCTTCCTTTAACACCGGCATCATGGCTCTTTTTTCCACATAATCAGAAGTTGCCACACCGATGGAACCTATACTATTATTAAAGGTAATTTCTTTCACCACTCTGCAATAGTATTCTTCCAGTGTATTCAGTTTTGCCTGCTTCATATCAATCTCCACAATCAAATCCGGTTTCTCATCAAACACCAGGGTTAAAAAACCATTATCCGGCGCGATAAAGAAGTAATTCTGGTACTTTGCCGCCAATAATTTCTGTTTTCCTAAACCTTGTTCATACACTCTGGCGATGTGAATAGTGCCTTTTGGATAGTGTGCATAGACGTTTTTTAAGAAAAAAGCACCTGTCACAATATCGTACGGCGGTATGGAATGTGAGATATCCACAATCTTGGCAGATGGGCTGGAAGCATATAAATCGCCTTTAAATAAGCCCACATAGTAGTCCTTATCTCCAAAGTCTGTTAATAACGTTATTACTGCCATTTAAAATTTTATACTATTTTCAAATTGATAACAAAATTCAGCAATACTCAAGAAAGAAAAAAACAATCTTGGTATTCGAAAACAAAAATAAGAAAATAATTGAGCGAACTAACTATTAAATTAGAA
>DAOORG010000126.1:0-7331 GCA_035389165.1 Chitinophagales bacterium | reverse complement strand
TTCGTACAAGTTAAGGTTTTGTCTGCACCGGCATTGGCTGTCGGTGGTGTAATATTTTGCGAAATAGTTACTGCATCAGTAGAAATACAACCATTTGCAGAATTTTTAACAGTTACCGTATAGGTCGTAGGAATGGTTATAGTTGGTTGGGCAATATTTGGATTAGACATTCCAGGTGTTGGTGACCAAGTGTATGTATTTCCAGAAATGGCTGCAGTTCCTATTTGCAATGAAGGATTAGCACATGTCAGTGTTTTGTTTGGTCCTGCGTTGGCAGCTGGTGCAGTTATATTTTGTGAAATAACAATCTGGTCAGTAGCCGTACAACCATTAATTGAATTGGTAACAGTTAAAGTATACGTGCCAGGTGAAGAGACTACAGGTTGAGCAATATTAGCATTATCTAAACCAAAAGCAGGAGACCAGGTGTAGGTATTTCCTGCAACAGCTGCTGTTCCGATTACAAATGAAGTATTCGTACAGGTTAATGTTTTATCTGTTCCGGCATTTGCAATAGGTGGTGTAATATTTCGCGCTACATTAACCACATCTGTTGCAGCACAACCGTTAGCTGTATTGGTAACTGTAACGGTATAATTTCCCGGCGCTGTAGCAAATGGTTGAGATGAAATAGGATTAGATAAGTTAGTCGACGGACTCCAGCTATAGGTATTTCCTGCAGTTTGTGTCGAACCAATTTGTATAGAAGTAACTGCGCAGGTTAATGTTTTATCTGCTCCTGCATTTGCTATTGGCGGTGTTATATTCTGACCAATAATAACAGCATCCGTTGAAGAACATCCATTTGTATTATTAGTGACCGTTAATGTATATGTTCCGGGCGAATTCACAGTTGGTTGTGCAATTAATGAATTGGATAAACCGAATGCCGGAGACCAAGAATAGCTGTTGTTAGAATTTCCAGTTGTACCAATTACAAATGAGGTATTAGCACAAGTTAAGGTTCTATCTGGTCCAGCGTTTGCAGTTGGTGGTGTAATGTTTTGTGCTACAACCACAGCATCCGTTGCCGTACAGCCATTTGCTGTATTTGTAACAGTCAAAGTATAAGTGTTCGGTGCGTTTGCAACAGGTTGAGCAATTCCTGCATTTGATAATCCACTTGCAGGTAGCCAAGCATATGTATTTCCTGGAGTTGCTGCAGTACCAATTTGCGAAGTAGGATTTGCACAAGTAAGTGTTTTGTCAGCACCGGCATTTGCAACAGGTGGTGTAATATTTTTAGAAACAACAACGATATCTGTTGCCGAACAACCATTTGCTGTATTTGTAACAGTTAATGTATATGTGTTAGGTGCATTTGCAATTGGCTGAGCTATTCCTGCATTAGATAATCCTGAAGCCGGCGACCAGGCATAACTATTTCCTGCAATTGCTGCTGTTCCTATTTGTAAAGATGGATTTGTACATGTTAGTGTCTGATTGGTACCTGCATTTGCAATTGGCGCTGTAATATCTCTGGATACCACCACCACATCAGTTGCAGTGCAACCATTTGCAGTATTTGTAACAGTTAGGGTGTACGTGTTTGGTGTGTTTACAGTTGGTTCTGCAATTAATGAATTTGATAAACCTGCTGAAGGCGACCAGGAATATGTGTATCCGGAGATTGCTGGAGTTCCTATACTAACAGATGGTGTTGTACAATTTAATGTTTTATCTACACCGGCATTTGCAGTAGGAAAGGATCCTGTACTTGTAATGTTAACCTGGTCAGAAGAAAAACAACTATTCGTATTATTTGTAACTGTAACTGTATAGGTGTTAGCAATAGTGGCAGTTGGTTGTGCTGTAGCAGCATTCGATAATCCTGCAGCTGGATTCCAGGAATATGTATTTCCGGCAATTGCAGGAGTTCCTATTTGTATAGATGGTACTGTGCAAGATATAGAATTATCAGCACCGGCATTTGCTGTTGGTCGAACAGGTTGGGAATAGGTTTGTGTTAAAGCACAAGTAGAATTTGCAGTAAACTCGGCAGAAATGGTACAGGTTCCAGCCACAGAAGGTGCAGCTATTCCTGATATCGTATAGTTGTATGTAGATGCACCAGTTGCAGGAATAGTTTGTGATCCACCACAAGAATTTGTAACAACTAAATTCCCAGAGTTCGGTCCACTAGTAACTGATATTGTACCAGAAACACTATATTGATTAAATGAGTTGCACCCAGAAGGTGTAGCCGTAATACTATTTATGGAACAAGGAAACAAAATACTACAATCTGTAGCGCCGCTTCCTCCTGTTTGCTCAAATGTAATAAAACCCGGATCATCTGAATAATTTGTAATTAAAACAACATATACTTGACCAGACACGGCAGATGGTGGTGTTGTACTTCCAATATTACCAAAACAATTTTCACCTCCTTGAACGCCAAGACCTAATACCTCCACACTTTGCGAGTGATAACTTGTTTGAATTGGAGCTGCACCAGCAAAAATACTTGTACATGCATTATTGATGGATGTATAAGGTCCCCACATAGCAAAATCAACATCCAAACCATTCCCAGAACCATCTTCCTGAGATAAATCCATTTCAATATTACCTGATACGCCAACCTGCATATAAAACCAAGCCGGATTTGGTTGATCTACTAAGCATCCATAATTTGGGCCATTGGGTGAAGATAATCCTGTAGTATTAGGGAAAATATATTGTGTTCCTGTACAAAACGGTTCAAAAGATGCACAGAGTGGCGGTAAGGTAGGAGGAGTAGTTGTACAACTTATGGTTGCTGCCCAACCTGCACGTTCAATACTAAAATCACTTGTAAATCTAAAAGTTAAGCAACCTGTAGTATTGTTAGCAGTTGCAGTAATTACACCTGGTGAGTTAGTTCCTGAAAATTGTCCTAATAATGGTGAACTCGGTGAATTACCATCATAAATATATAAATAATCATATCCACTCTCTGTATTAAAAGAGGTAAATGAAATAGAAACAAAACTGCCTGGCGTAGAAGGACAAATTGTAAATGTTCTGTTTAGATTGCTACCATAGTTTCCAGTTCCACCCGGGTCGTAAAATGTACCCGAACAGGTGCTTATACTGGTTCCATTTGTCATCGTATATGTTTGCGCAAATGAAATTGAAAACATAAAAAATATCAGAAAAACAGCTAGGCAGTTTTTTAGATTTTTCAAGATTTTTTTTGTATAAAATATACCCATTATATTAAGTATTTATGTTTGTAATAAAATGTATTTCAATATGGTTTTACAACAATTACATATTGTGTATCATCAATCTGAAAATATAAGGCAGATTCGCTTTTCGGAAAAAAATATTTTAACGGATTGAAGTTTTCCGGTGTAAAGTTGGTGGCATTATCATGCATGATATTTGCATTGCACTTGTTTTTCAACGATATTGTTTTTATGGAGACTGCAGGTTTTCCTATTTCAGAAAGTTCGTTCGTTGTAATAATTTCTATCTTTTTTATTTGACTTTTATAGGAATCATAATATTGAGGTGTGTTGTATTGATTACAATTCAAAAATACTTCGTTGGCAAATTGTGCTACCTTATTTTCATCTAATTTAATTTGTGCATTTACACGAACCGAAATCAAACTAAATAAAATAATCATTAAGTGGATTTTTTTCATTTTCTATATAATTTTATTTTACAGTAATAGTTAAATATATAAAATATAATATTTGTAAATTCTAACAAAAAAGTTAAAACATTTTTTTTTGATTTGTAAGTGTACTGTTCTAAAACAGTTTAGTTCCCATTAAATTTACTAATTAAATTCCAAATGTTAAAATTACTTAAGAAATTACTTAAAAAATTAACAATTAGGTTAAATGAAATGTGTAAGTAGTTTCAATTTAAGTGCTTTTCAACGTTTTTCTTATACTACTTCTATAAATTTATTGGCGTAAAAGCAATTTTAATTTTTATAAACTCATAATTTAGTCTGATTAAGTTTAATAAATTATTACGATAATTTGTTTCATTGCCAGATTTTCTCATTTAGTTTTGAACCTTTAAAAAAAATGAATGTTATTTGCAGGTATGAAAAAAGAAGCAGCGTTATTTGAAGAAATAGTAAACAACCGTCGTTCTATCAGAATTTACGATGATAAAGCACCTTTCGATGAATCATCCGTTTCCCGCAGCTTAGACAGAGCTTTGCTGGCACCTAATTCAAGCAATTTACAATTGTGGGAATTTTACAGAGTAAAATCTAAAGATAAAAAAGAGGAACTGGCAAAATATTGTCTGGGACAAAATGCTGCAAAAACAGCTAATGAGCTAATTGTATTCGTTACCCGAAAAGACAAATGGAAAGAGCATGCCGCATTTGTATTAGCAGAATCTAAAAAGGATTTTCCGGCAGTTTTAGGCAAAAGACACAAACTTATCGTTGATTATTATACCAAAGTAATTCCAGCCATGTATTTTTCCGATCCGGCTGATATTACCGGTGGACTGAAAAAAATTGCATCAACGCTTGGTGGTGCTTTTCAGCCAGTGCCGCGCCAGGTTACAGCTACAGACATGCGAATTGTGGTGCATAAAAGTGTTGCCTTAGCAGCACAAACGTTTATGTTGAGTATGCAGGCAGAAGGGTATGATACTTGTCCTATGGAAGGTTTTGACAGTGCACGTGTTAAGAAATTTTTGAACTTACCTCGAGCGGCAGAAATTTGTATGATTGTTTCTGTTGGGAAAGCAAAACCTGAAGGAATTTACGGCAGACGTGTGCGTATTCCAAGGGAAGAAGTTATCTTTGAGTTGTAAATGGAACCACTCTTAAAAGGCATCATCAGCGGCATTACCATCAGTTTTCTTATTGGGCCCATATTTCTGGCATTGGCGGATATAACAATCACCAAAGGCTGGCGTAGCGGTTTGTCCTATATTGCTGGCGTTCTTATTAGCGATATTGTGTTGATTTATCTGGTAGAGACCATTTTGCAACAATTTCCATTTGACTCTATTAAAACACAAATTGGTATTGTTGGCGGAATCATGCTGATTGCATTTGGAATAGTCACTTATTTTGCGAAGGCAACCTTAAAAGCGCAGGATGTGACAAGTGTAAAAACACTCTTTCAGGCATTTTTAAAAGGTGTCAGTCTAAATATGTTTAATCCGTTTGTAACGGTTTGGTGGATTACCATGTATACCACTGTTACAATAAACTATGATACGTTTACAGATCGTTTCCTGTTTTATTTTGGCATCTTGTTTATGGTATTCTTATTTGATTTGCTTAAAATGCGTTTCGCTTATTACCTGAAACAACGATTAACCGAAAATAATTTATCTGTTATTAAAAAAGTAGTTGGTGCTTGCTTATTTATATTTGGAGTTGTAATGATTGTTAAAGTAGCATAAGACTATTCATTTTCAAATTCTTCCAGCATCATAGATTTATAACTCACATAGTCATCTACTGTTGAAAATCGAAAGTCAGGATATGCAGTCATAAATTTCAGGTTTTTTAAACCACCTTGTAAAGGTCGTGCTGCTGCAGCATTGATTTCCGTTGTCGTCATAGGAATGAGCTCATAGCTTGCTTCCGGAAAATATTTTAAAATCGTCAAAGCTAATTGCACTCTGTTCATATAATCAGTTCCTGCAATATGGTAAATTCCGTTTTTATTATCATTAATTAATAAGTACAAACAACGTGCAATGTCAAATGCATTAATAGGAGTAGAGTATTGATCAATCGGAAGTTTTAATGTTAGCTTTTGTTGTTCAAATATTTGTTCGATGATGCGTGAAACAAAATTTTTGCCGCGTTCTTCATCACCGTAAACGTTGGTAATTCGTATAACTATATTGTCAGGATTTGCCTGCAATACAGCATTTTCAGCTTCTAATTTATGTTTTCCGTAAACAGATAATGGATTTGAAACTGCATTCTCTAAGTAAGGACCATCTTTGCCGTCGAAAATATAATCTGTAGATATGAAAACTAATTTTGCATTTATTTCTTTTGCTAAAGCAATCATATTATTGGTAGAATGTACCGTCTTTTCATGGCTTTCGGCTTCATGGTGTTCACAATAATCAACATGGGTTAGGGCACCGCAATGCAAAATAACATCAGGTTTAAAACTTGCTACATCAAAGTTATCGTGGTTATGTAAATTCAGGGTATCAAAAAAAACAGTGTCTTTTGCTTCGTAAGAAAAATAGGTGCCGACACATTCAATTTCTTTTTGTTTGAAATAACGAAGGCAGTTGGAACCTACTAAACCTGATGCGCCGATGATGAGTACTTTCATGAAATATTTTTTGAATTATTGAATTGTTGAATTATTGAATGAAATGTCGCTAAATTTTTTAATGCCTTTTACAAAATAATTCCAGATGATGCTTTCGTTTAAAATGCCTGTTTTATTTGGCGCTGCAACAGCTAACGTTTTCTGCATTTGTTCATTATCTGCACGTTTTCTATCCCATTTATGTAAGGTGTTTTTATAATCATTTAGTCCTTGTCGAATGGCTTTTGCTTCTGCAATATTTCCTTTTGCCAAAGCCACCAATGCTGCCAACTGGTCAAGCTTATTTCTGGTGGAATAAATGGTATTTAATTCCTGTTTGGATAAATTTTTCCGCAATAGTTTTCTGTTGTTTCTGAAATTTAAATACGTTTTTTTAGGGTTGGATTTATGCAATGTGCCACCGCCAACATGATAGACGGTACTTTCTGCACAATAGCCAATTTTATACCCTAAATTTTTTATTCGCCAGCATAAATCAATTTCTTCCATATGTGCAAAAAAGTCTGCATCGAAGCCACCAGTTTTATGGAAAATTTCTGCTTTGATAAATAAACAGGCACCACTTGCCCAAAATATTTCACCGCTTTGGTTGTATTGACCTTCATCAGTTTCGCAGGTATCAAATATTCTACCTCTGCAAAAAGGATAACCATATTTATCTATGAAGCCACCAGCGGCTCCTGCATATTCAAACTTATTTCTTTCTGAATAAGATAGAATTTTTGGCTGGCAAGCTACCATTTGTTTGTCACGCGACATAAATGTAAGAACGTTTTCAATCCAGTTGGGCGTTACTTCCACATCAGAATTTAACAGCACATAATAATCACTTTCAATTTGTTGTAAGGCATCGTTGTAACCGCCTGCATAGCCAGTGTTTATTGGATTAATGACTAATCGTATAGTTGGGAAATTAGTTTGAAGAAAGGCAACGGAATCGTCTGTAGATGCATTGTCTGCAACTATTATTTCGGCATTTGGATAGGTTGTATGTTGAATGACATTCGGCAAAAATTTTTCCAGCCAACTTTTTCCATTGTAGTTTAATATGACGAC